>CANBDB010000001.1 GCA_947367285.1 uncultured Clostridia bacterium
CCAAACAGTTCGATAAATCGGGATTTCACGAGTTCATCTAAAGATGCAATCTCTTCCTTACGTAACGCAATTAAATGCTCGATTCCATCGAGTGTAGCAACAATCTGCTCCTGTTCCTCAGCAGAAGGAAGATTGATCGGAAAGTCCTTGAGTATGGAGAACTTTAAATTATCACGAACGCTTCCGCTGGCATAGGCTTTTATATATGTCAGCGTAATGTCGCTTTTCAAGTAGTGGAGCAAGTATCTGCGATTCAGCTTCTCATCAACAGAGAAAACCACATACAGAGGACTGACGATTACTCTATCCTCGCACTCCTGAACATCGACAGAGCCGACGTTTATTCGGGACGGGTTATAGGCAAAGCAACCACGAGGAACGATTTTGTATGTGGTTCGATCCTGACTGGCAACCTCTTTGCTGAAATATCCTGTACAGAAGCCTTGCTCGTTCGTAACACTATATACGGGAATATCCTCATCAGCCTTGTTGCGAACGGAGTATTCGGATATCAGAGAGCCAAGTTTAACAATCATAGCATCTTCCTCAATTCTTTCATCTCGCTTGCAATTTCAGCTTCGAGGGCATCGAGTCTATCAAGTATTTCTGCTGTGGAGGGATACTCGACAGCGACATACTCTGTCTTTTTATACTTGTTGATGGAGAGATCGTATCCGTTGTCGATGATTTCTTCTTTGGTTACGAAGAAGCTCTGCTCGGTACGCTCACGACCTTCCTCACCATCAAGGTTATTAAATCTTGCAATGATGTCGGGGATATCGTTAGCTGCAATCGGGCTTCTCTTATCATCAAGGGAGTAGCCGTCTGCCTTCATGTCATAGAACCATACCTTGTCTGTTCCACCTGCATTGGTCTTAGTGAAGATCAGAATTGCAGTTGACACGCCGGCGTAGGGTTTGAATACACCGGAGGGCATCGAAATGACAGCCACGAGCTTTTGGTTGTCGACGAGTTCCTTGCGGATCGACTTGTGTGCTGTACTGCTGCCGAAGAGGACACCATCGGGAACGATGGAGGCACAACGGCCGCCGACCTCGAGCATCTTTACAAAGAGCGTAAGGAACAGAAGCTCCGTTTTCTTTGTCTTACAGAGAGCAAGCAGATCCTTGCTGATTTCTTCCTGGAACACACTTCCGGTAAAGGGCGGGTTCGCCATAATCAAGCTATAGCAGTTACGCTCGTTGTTATCACCCGAAAGCGAATCCTGGTAGGTGATATTGGGATCCTCTACACCGTGGAGCATCATGTTCATCGCTCCGATACGGAGCATAGATTGGTCAGTATCAAAGCCGGAGAACATTCCTGACTTGTAATACTTGGCGTTATCTGCCTTCATCAGCTCCTTGGCATAGTGCGTGGAGATATAGGTCGAAGATTCGAGCAGGAAGCCTGCACTACCCATTGCGGGATCCAGAATCTTATCTTTAAGGGTAGGCTTCATGAGCTGCACCATCATATTGATGATGTGGCGAGGCGTTCTGAACTGACCGTTTTCTCCGGCGGCAGCAATCTTGCCAAGCAGATATTCATAGACATCGCCCATGATATCCTTGTTGTTCATATCCATTGCATCAATGCCGTCAACAACCTTTGCCAACACCTTTGCGGTAGGAATGAGGAAAACAGTGTCCTTCATGTATCGGCTGAATGCAGTATCCTTACCTTCACCAATCTGCTTGATAAATGGGAACACATAGTTCTGAATGTTATTGAACATCGCGCCGGGTTCGTAGTTATGGAACACGTGCCATCTTAGGTTTTTGTAATCGGTTTCTACGTGAGGATTCTCACTGATTACACAGATTCCTTCGCCGAACACACGGTTCTTTAATTTGATGCCGAGTGCGTTAGCACCGGCTTCTGCCTTGAGCTGGTTGTCATCCAACAGCTTCATGAACATCAAATATGTAATCTGTTCAAGTACGGTAATGGGGCTTGTGATACCGCCAGTCCATATAGTATCCCAAATGGAATCGACTTTACTTCTGAGTTCTCCTGTGATCATATCTGCACCATCCTCATTCTTTCTCGTATGTTATCTCAACAATGTCGCCTATGTCACACTGAAGAGCTCTGCATATTTTCATAAGGCTTTCGGTGCTGACGTGTTCTTCATGGTTCATGTGTGTGAGCGTTGATCTGCTGAGACCTGCTTGTTCCAGCAGGAACTTTTTCTTGAGTTTTTTATCGATCAGCAGCTTCCACAATTTATTGTAACTGATACCCATACCTACACCTCACAAATATAGATGATTTATTATATCACAAAAAATGACTTTTTTCAATAGGGCTGAATCCGTTAATTATGACTTTTTGTAAAACTTCAGCACAAAAAACATCTTTAAGAGTCATTTTTGACACGCATTCAAGCTCACACACTCTGTTATGATGCAAAACTGGGCGTACAAAAAAGTCTGCGTCTTTTTTTGACGCAGACTTGTGTTTGTCAGATTTTCTTTTGACTGTGCTTTACCATTGTCTCAACAACCTCATAGATGCGGTTGCGATCCTCGTCCGACAGCTTTTCAAGCTGCTCGGTCAGTCTTGAATTTTTGACCTTGTATCCGGTAGTAAGAACATCAGCAAGCAATAATTCGGATGAGACTTCCAATGCATTGGCTATCTCTATAAACTTATCGAGTCTCGGGAGTCTTTCCCCTCGCTCGATCATGCCGATATAGGTAACGCTGAGATTCGTTCTTTCCGCAAGATCCTCTTGCTTCATATACCGAGCTTCTCTGTACTGCCGTATACGTTTACCAATAGATGAATTAGACATTTGCCACCTCCCACAGTTATTATTCATAACTGTCGGTATAAGTATACAACATTGGGTTTGTTTCATACAGAAACGCCGTGTATTGAACCATAACGCTCTGTTGATTTTTCAAGAAAAATATGCTATAATATATCGAAAGGCGGTGGTGAAATGCATGAGAGATAAAACAGCAACTTTTATAGGTCACAAGGATTGTTACGGAGTCCAAGAGGAGGTCGTTCGATCCTACATCATTGAGCTAATTGAATCCGGTGTAACTGAATTCCTTTGCGGAGGCATGGGATCCTTCGATTGGATGTGCGCCAGGATTGTATATAAACTGAAAAAACAATACCCGCATGTTCGAAGTTTTCTCGTCATACCGTATCTGACCTTCAATGTTCTTGATCGGGAATATTTTGATGATGTGATCTATCCTGAAGGATTCGAAAAGTATCACTTCAAAGCTGCAATTCCGGCTCGCAACAAATACATGATTGAAAACTCGGCCTACGCCGTCTGCTACGTTGATCACGGTTGGGGCGGAGCAGCTCAAACATACGCGAAGGCAATTAAGAAAGGGCTTGTCATTAAGAACCTCGGTTCTTATACTCCCTCTTAATGTTCTTTTTCAGCCTATATATTTCTTTCACTTTTAAATTTCAAGATGGCTCATATTGAGCGATACCATAGTCCACGATCAAGGCAGACTACTCCCTTGGTCGTGGACTTGTTTTTTCTACCGTTATTTGCAGATATATCGGTTGGAGGTCTTACTGCCATTTGACCTCCGCTGATTTATCTTTTCGATATAGCCCTTCTTTACAAGCTCATCGATCGCACGTTTCACAGTGGATACGCTGCATTTGTTTTCACGGGCTATGGTTTTATGGGACTGATAACAGCTTTCGTTTTTGCCTTGCCGATAGCGCAGGTATCGGTAGATACTCTGCGCTCGGAAGGACACGTCATCTCGGAAGATCATTTCGAATTCTCTCATCGACGATATCTCCCTTCTCGTTGATTATGATCTCGGTTTCTTCACCTGCAGGGATGTTGGACTGTGACATAGGCATACTGTCGCCCTTTTCGGCATCATCGTCATCATCCGTTTCAGCCTTCGGTTTTCTTCCTGGCTTGCGAGGCGAGAATGCCATGTCGGTTCGGTTTCGCCGATCGGGACCGGGACGGTGCGTTGCACGTTCTTCCTCGGTCATCTTTTCGCCAACGCTCTGCGTAGAATACAGCATTACAATTGTATCCTCGAGATTGGATTTGTTTGCATAGGACACCTTTCGGTTACCCTTATCCGCTACGACATAGATTTCCTTCGGGAATACAATTCCCCACTTAAAGAAGAGCTTTAGCTTGACCTGCATGGGATGGAAGCCTGTCTTCATTACGACGAAGGTTCCCTTGGGAAGGGATTTCAGCTCGTCCGGTGTGAGCAAGGCTCGCTCGATCATCTGCAAGCTCTGAGAAGGATCGTTCTTGCCTCGGTTCACGGAACCTGACTGTACTGTTCTACTACCGAGAGCCTTGGACAGCACTTGTGCAGATTCGCTGTTGGGAGCGAAACCGCCGAACACCGTGAGCTGCGTATTATCGGTGATGATCTCACAGCCCTCTTTGCCGTAGTTCTTTTGGAGCTGTGCGAAGGACTGAATAATGGCAACGATAGATACTCTACGGGAACGGGATGCGGAGAACATCATCTCGGCACCTTCGATCTTCGGGATCGTACCGAACTCGTCAAGATACATCATGACTCTGTTTTTCAGTCGGCCGTCGTTTTCATCGGCAACCGCGAGGATCTCACGGTACATCTGCTGAACGATCAAAGACACCATAAAGTGTTTGGAGGTGTCTTCCTCGGGAAGCACGATAAAAATGGCAGATTTCGTGCTGCAGAACTTCTCGGCATCGATGGCAGTATCGAAGCAGAGGATCTGTTCCAGCTCGGAGTCGAGGAACGCGTTCAGTCGGGACAATGCCGTGGACATAACCGAGGACATGGCCTGCTCAGAGGTGTTAAGTGCCGCACCCGCAAACCAACGAGCCTTATGCTCTTCGGGGAGTCGGCTGACGAGCAATTGGAACTGTGTTTTTCCTCTCGTTCCACTCGGCGCCAGCAAGTCCTGAATGATTTTGAACACCGATACGATGTGTCTTGTTTCGGGCGGACAGAATTCCGCTACCATAAGGATGGACGCAGTCAGCAAGCCTTCGGCGGCATCATAGAAGAATGCGTTTTGTCCGAAGGATGCTCCATCCATACCGGACATGATGATGGTCTTGGATATGATCTTTGCGTACTTTTCTGCTTTCGCTTTGTAGGCGAGATTGTCGGGTTCCGCTTTCCACAGATCCATATACTTGTTCACGAGGTGGAGCAGATTATTGCCGTCCGACTTAGTGGGATTACGCAGGTCAATAACGGCGACGTTGTATCCATAGTGTTCCTTTGCGATTTTACCGTAGTGTCGGTACAGGTCACCCTTTGTATCGGACGTGATGAAGGACATACCCGACGCACAGGCGTATTCAAGATTGGGATACAGGAAGTATGCTGTCTTACCGACACCTGCTGCACCGATCATCAGAGCATGAACGTCGCCGGTGTCCACAAGTGCTGTTGTTCCGGTCGCTGTTGAGTTGCACCCTACGACGATGCCTTGATCATCGGGCTTCGGCAGGTTCTTGCCTTTACGCCACAGCTCCGGTGTAAACGGGATGTGTCGGTAGGTCTTTTCGATCTCGCCCTTACGCGCCCATCTCGCTGTACCGTGCTGGCCGTCACCGACCGTCTTGGCTTTGATATTGTTGAGGTTATAGATGTGTGCAAGCACCGAGATTGCACCAAGCACCACAAACATCACGATGGAAACGACGATTAATGTTTCGATTCCTTGCATGGCTTCTCCTTTCTTTCAAGGTAATTGATCAGACGAATGCAGTCCATCGCAGTCTTGAGAATGGGCTTTGTAAAGATCTCTATCTCGTTGAACATACTCGGGATCTCGTACACCCTTGCAAGCTCGTTCATGTCGGTTGCAATCTGCCGTATGCGGATCTCGGTATTCCCGTTATCCGCGTGCGGGATATATTCACGGATCAGCAGCTCGTAGACCTCATCCCACGAGACCTCGTTCAGACTCTTTCTGCATTCGTCCTTGGATAATAAAAGGAGCAGACCGATTAACTTCTCGATCTGCTCCTTGTTGACGTGGGGCATTCTGTTTTGAACGCTTGTAAACACGTCGCATATTCTGTTGTAGAGCTGCGGTGGCTTCCGCAGTTCTTTTGCTTCTGAGATAAACTCTCGGCATAGCTTTCGTATTGCTTCGGTTTCATCCGACTCCGCTTTGATGGGTGTGATGCCATTCATTGCTTTCACATCCTCATCCCAATCCTTGTTGACCGAACGAAGCATCCGCACGTTATTGTATCCGTTCTGCATGAGGATATCTCGTATCCGCACACAAGCGGCAATACCAGCGTTGTCGTGATCAAGGCACAACACAACCTTTCGGATGTGCTTGTTGATCTTCAGCCGATGAAGGATGGCACGCTCGGATACAGAGCACAGCGCCACGTAAGAATGCCTCGTCCATTCTTTTTGATGAAAGGTGATAAACGCAAGCATATCGATGGGAGCCTCAAATACAAATAACCATTCGCTTTCGCCGTCATAGTGGAAGCTGTATTCCGCTTTACTGCCTGACTCGGTCTGCTTGAAGGAGCCGTGTGTTCCTCTGCGGTGAATGTGCTTCGGCACACCGTCTTCATCCACACCGACGAAGATGCAGTTATGATACTGCTCATCTTCATAGAGCGTTCTTTCGTGTGCAAAGAAGGAGATTACCTCACGGGAGATAAACCTTTCATTCATGAGGTACGCATACACACGGTTCATTGTTGTATTTGCCTTGGGGATTACAAGCTCCGTTAGTTTCTTCTCTTTGACGGTTGGTGTATTGCACACAGCAATCCCACCGCCGAGCAGTTCTGCAACGGCATCCTGAAATCCCATCGAGTAATACTTCATAACAAAGCTGATCGCATAACCACCTGCCGCATCGTAGTGCGTGTACCAACGGTTATCTCGGATCCATACTTGGTGCTTTTCCCACAGATGCTGTACTCCGAACTTTTTGAGCTGCTCTCCGTGAGAATAAAGAAAAGCGACGAGACTTGTATTGTTCGCCGCTTCAATTTGCTGTTCTGAATAGTGTGGCATGTTACCTCCTTTACATAGAAATGTTCTGACCTTTCTTCTTTGCTTCAATCTCTCGTTTGAGTCTGCTGTCCACTCCCATCGGAGCGTGTTTTGCTTGCTCGTCGAAGCGGTCACGGAAGATGCGGGAAAGGCTGTTACCGAATCTTGTAATCGACGTAGCGATATATCCGTTTCGAGCTGCGGTATAATTTGAATGACTTTTCGGTTGCGTTGTATTTGTGCTTTGCGTACTTGATGCGGTATTGTTCGTTGTGTGAGACGAACTACCACCCTTGGATGACTTATCATCATCGTTGTCCTCGGGTGCGTCTTCAGATTGCTCTTCCTGGTCGTTATCTAAGGTGAGCAGGATCTTTCCGAGTTCATCCGCTTCCTTGATCATCGCATTGCGAATTGGCTTGAATGCCTCTTCTCGTGACAGCGGTTTTCTCGGTGGTGGATTATCCGTATAGGTTGCGTATACTGCACACTTCGCCTGATACCACAACTCGTAGATGCGATCAATGTCTTCATCCTTTTCCAGCAGATCGACAAGCTCGTTGACCATCGCTTTGACGCTCTTGGGAAGATAACCGTACACTTTCTTACCGGACACACTTTGCATTCGTTTTGCAAGCGCAACAAACTTCATAACGAACTCACCGTTATCTGCAAGTCCGTTCTTGATCTTATCGGCAAGGACTGTGATCTCATCACGCGCATCTGCATTGAGCAGGTTGCGGTATTCGGTTTGCTCTTTGTAGTAGTTATCGAGATCTTCCGAGAAAATCTCCGTGCCAAACAAATGCCGAAGATTATCGATGCCTTTCTTATCAATGAATCCCTTTTCAAACTTGTCGGTTGAGTATAGCATCAAGTGTATATGCGGGTGATGGGACTCATTGTGAAATGCACCGAACCACTTCAGCGCTCCGGGAGGTATCTTGTATTCCTTTGCAACATCATCAATTCGGTTTTGCACAAGGGTGCGCCAACGCTCTGCGTAGTTGTAGCCGAGCCGTTCCGCATCATGACGTTTCAGAGAAACGATCACGGTGAACACGTTACCTTCATGTTGTCGTACCTTTTCAGCTTCTTCATCAAGATCGATTGCAACACCGTCGCTTGAAAACAAACCGTGCTTACCGCCTATGCGCTCTACGCGAGGACGTGTTGCGATATAGTCAAGATAGGTTTTATCGGATAGCAGGTGCGGATAGTTTTCAAGCACAGCGGATATGAATTCCGATGCTGCTCCTTTTGTTTTGGAAAAAGCATAGCTTCCGTACTCTTGCATTCGCCGACAGCTTTTGTGCTGTTCACAAAACTGCATGATGAGTTCCTCTTGCGCTTTTGATACAGGTTCAGACTGCCAGCCGTCACCGAGCTTATCTACACCTTCTCGAGTTGCAATATATTTGAGCATACCACCGATGTCACGAACTGATTTTGAAGACGAGTAGTATTTGCATTTCACAATGATTCTTGGCATACTTAATCATCCGTTCCGAAGCCACGTTCCTCTTCCACAGCATCCTCGAAGGTGATATATCCATGTGTCCTACGAACACGATCGATAGATCGGTTACGGACGTTGCGAATTTCTTCATCATCAAGCTCAACGTATCCGGCTGCAAGCAGATAGTTATGCATTCCGAGTTCTACAGCAATCTTAAACATTGCATGACAGATACGGTTCATATCGTTACGAGTCATTGCACGAACATTGCTTGTGATTCTGTCGACCAGGATGTCGCAATTCTTTTCGCCGTCAATGTCAGCGCAGTATCTTCGTATTGCTTCGGTTACAAACGCAGAACGATCATCACCGTTCATATACTTGTGGGTTTCGATCAGCTCGTTTACCTCCGGTCTGATGCGAAAACCGTACTTCTTTTTCTCTACTTTTTCCGTAGTTTGCTTCATAAATACCTCCGTTTCGGGCTGAAAATGGTGGGTTCCAGAAAGGCGACAGGTGCGAGAAAAAGTCTCCACCCCAAAACCTTTCAAAATCTCTTGAAAACGCCCTCACAGCCCGCTGTTGCGGGCTGATGTGAGCGTGCGGGCAGGACTTTAGTCCCCAGCACTTTAACCCGCTTAAAAATAAGTTCCGTCAAAATCCCTCGCAGATTCTCTCAAAACACCCCCGAACCGTCAGCACTTTGGCACCAACGGTTAAAGGGCGCAGATGAGCCTTCACGAGCCGTCAAAAAGCGTTTACACGGGCTTTTCTTCGTTCGGTCGGGTGTTTATGCCACCATCTGATTCTTCGCCTGAAACGGCGTTACGGTCGGCATTTGGTTTCTTGCGAGTGGATCGCTGCGGAGGAGAGGCTTTCGCCTCCTCCGCTTCTTTCTTCTCAATGAATTCACGCACTGCCTGAGGTACGTGCTTCTTATAGAGCGTATCCATGAAGCGGTCGAGCTCTTCACTCAGTGTTGCGTTCTTATCCTTGAGGAAGATATTGATTGCATCGAGCTTCGCATCATCGAAGCTGAATTCTATCGTCGTTGGTTTCATCTTCTACCTCCGTTACATTCTGATTGCTGTGTCGGCTTGCCCAACGTCAACGTAGGCAAGCGACTCGGTCTGCGCGTAGACGAGGTCGCCGTTGTTGTAGTCCTCGATCATCTTCTCGGCTTCGGTCATGGTATGAGCCGAGTCGTACCACCGCGACTCCATCTCGGAAAGCGTTGCTTCTATCGTATCGTGAACGTGATTCGAGTAGTGCTTCGCTGCTTCGAGGAAGGCATCACGGCCGAGCCGTTTATACAGACCGTGAAGAGTTTTCATCTTGCCGTGTGCCATCGGTCACCTCACATAGAAAGGACAGGACCGGATGCTTTTACGGTTGCTTCGGGAGCTTCGGCCTTCTGCTTTGCACTCTGACGCTTTGAGGACTTGGGATCAGAGGACTGATCTTCATCCATGTCTTCGCCGGGGTTCTGTGCTTTCACATATTCCTGAACGTCCTTCGGCACTTGGTCACGGTACATCTCTTCGAGCTTCTTCTGAAGCTCACCTTCGATGTTCTTGCCTTCCTTCTCGAGATAGTAACAGAGCGCACGGTAACGAGGAGTAGAAAATCTTACGGACACCTGCTGTTGCTTCATTACACACCTCCGTCATCGTATTTGAGTTCAAACGTACTCTCGTCGGTTGCGGGATTGAGCCAACGCTCTGACTCAGCGATGGTGCATTCTCCCGCAAGCATTTTAGAGAATGCTTCGAGTCTTGCAGGATCACAGCCTGTCACTTCGATCTGCGTTCCGTAGTAGCCGTCGTAGATACGGGTAACCCTTGCACCGAGAACGTCAGCCCAATCGCGCTTGCCTTGCTCGGTGAGCGTATGATGATTGAGTTCTACGATGGTGGCGAGGTCATGTTCCTCGTCAGCGTCCAGGATGTGAACGTCTTCGAGGTTGCATCCCATAAGACCGAACAGAGTTGTCAGTCTTTCACCGGCATCATCGGTGACTGGAGCGTTCTCGAGATAGTATGTCATCTCGAGGCAGTCCTCGGTTGCAATGATCTCGGACACTTCATCGCGTGCTTCCAGCTCCGCGATGAGCATCTGACCGATACCGTTGTTCGGTGTGACGGTAGTATCAAAGTGCTGACTGATCTCATCGAAGCCGATCACCCAGGAACCGTTTGCGGTCTGAGCCGTACCTTGCTTAATGAGATCCTCTGCCATCGTTTGAATATGCTTCTGCATATAGCCACGGGCGTTGGGAAGCAGAGCCGAGTATCGAGCGTAGAGACTTCCTTCGCCTTCCACGAGAATGCCGTCCTCTTCACCTTCACCGAGCACCAAGAGACAGTGACTGACTCCGTCCCGATCCTGATACATCAAATCTCTGTATTCCTTGATGAATTCCTGGTTCTCAAATAAATGAGTTCGAAAATCATAAAAGCGGTTGCGGTCCAGCTCTACCACCGCTTCGACCTTGCATCTGTCCACACGCAGTTCGGGTTCCTTCCTCATGAGCTGTGCAGAGGTGTAGAGACCACGGGGGCTGTCATCCATTCCTTCGAGCTGCTCACCGAGTTCTCTCTGTCGTTCGATGGCTCGGTTGTATTTGTCATAGGTCGCTTCATCAAGTCCGAGACCGTAATCGAGTGCGACCTCGCAGGTGTTGATGAAGCCTTGGAGCTCATCGACCTCGTCCATGAGCTTTTTCTTTTCGTTCGTCATGTGATTCTCCTTTCTCACATCTGTTGATCGTATGCGACGTCTTCGAACTCTTCTTTGTCCACGTATGGACAGTAGTTGAGATAGAAGGTCAGATCGAATTCATCGCAGTACACACCGACCTCCGAGATAACGTCGCCTTGCTTGTAGAGTTCCTCGGTGATCATGTCCAGCATCTCCGTGTCTTCGGAGAGGTTCACGCCGAAGCGTTCGCCTATCTCTTCGAAGGTGAAGTGCCAATTTCCGGTCGTGGTGTTGTCGGTGCCGACGAAGATCATGTGCTCAGCAATGGTCTGCGCGTATGCTTCACGGTCAAAGTACGGCACCAAGGATTTGAAGCCGCACTGACGGATCTCATCATCGGTCATGCCGATATACTCGGAGAGCGTGTTATACAACTCTGCTCCCGACTGTTCTTCACCGATCCAAGAAACGAGCCGTCCGACAAGGTGGTTCTTTCGCTCGGCAATGACTTCGTTTCGGACACAGTCAAGCCCGAGGATATGATCGTCCACGTATTCACGGATCGCCTTCTCGACCGTGTCTTCACGGAGATCGGGGATCTCATAACCGACAGCGAAGGTCGTGTCGCCGATTCGCTCAGTGAGACCATCGTCTGCCTGATTATAAAGCTCAACGTAGACACCGTCGCAGAAATCGGTTTTGTGTTCATTGTAATTGTGTCTTTGCAGGTCGATTGCATCGACCGTTCGGATGTTGTATCCTCTGTAAATCATATTGCTCCTTTCTCACGATGAAGGTTCGGGAGAAGACGTTTGAGCTTCTCCCGTGGTTTCTTCTGTGACTCTCGTTGGCGTTACACCGTAGAGCTGATCCATCTTTGCCTGATCCTCTTCGGACACCACAACGAGGAACGTCTCGGACACGAGATCGTACACGTCCTTGTCGGCTGTTGTGTTGAGGAAACAATTTGCAAGGTCATCGTAGAAGGTATCGCCGCTTTCCATTCCTATAAGGTAGGAGATATAGATTGCGGACGCCTTACGCTGATCGCCTGTGTCCAGCTCTTTTGTTTTGAATACCGATACGATGGTATCGCAGGTCGCATCCATCGTAGCAATCTGTTGCTGCTGTTCTTGCGGTAAGTTGGAGAGCACCATGTCTTTGTTAAGGATCGTTCCACCGTCACCCGCCATCCAACCGAACATTCCGATTAAGGTGATCAGCGGGATGCAGACGATAAACAGAGCGATGCCAACAACGTAGAGTAAAAATTTTCTGCCTTTCTTATCGCCGAGAAGAATTGCAAGCACCTTCTTAGCGACAGCGGCAATCGTTGCGCCTACTGCGACGTCCACCTTCCTTCTTTATAAACTGATTTCCTGTATACTGTCTCCGTCCGGTTCGTCACCGTACATGGATGCCATATAGCCGTCATAGGCATCGCTGTACTTCTGATACACGTCATTGTCGATTTCTCTCAGAGTGCCTTCCTCAAACTGCCACAGCGGATACTTACAGAACCCGCTTGCCTTATAGAATCCTGTGTCCGATGCCAAACCCTGACTTTGAAGTTGATCTGCAAAATCACAGTTGTTGGTATCGATATAGGCACAGTTCTTCATGCCGATAAACTCACCGAAGGACACGGTCAATACTGCGTATTGCTCCAGTTCGGACGGATCGGTAACGTCATCCAAAATGATAGCAAGTCCGGGAAGCTCAGTTCCCATGAAATCCTTGACGGCATAGAGAGCCAGTCTCGGCGAGACCGTTACTTGCCGTCCTGTGAAGTCTGTGATGTCATATTTCATGCCGTTCTCCTTTCACGCTTATCTACCACCAGCGTTGCCGAACAGCTTCGCCTTGTACTCGGGAGCGATAACCTGCAAGAGATAACGCTCGTTACCGCACTTGTAAAGACAGGTTCCTCGCTCGGGGAACTTGATGAGATCGTACTCC
Organism: uncultured Clostridia bacterium; assembly: GCA_947367285.1. GTDB lineage: Bacteria > Bacillota > Clostridia > Oscillospirales > CAG-272 > RGIG4608. The sequence continues at coordinate 13,117 of CANBDB010000001.1, forward strand.
GCTTGCTCGATCTGCAGCACGTCCATAAACTCACGGGGATTGATGTTGCCGGGATTGAACAGGAAGTGATGCGTGGGAATAGAAAACAGCGGCTTCGTAAATTCACGAATACCGCTGATGAGGAAGTCCTCGATGTTCTGCGATGCGAGGATGATGGCAGAATCCTTTTTACGGACGCGCTTAGAGGCGTTACGGATATATTCGATAGCGGTCATGTTCGTTAAGAACAGATACAGCTCGTCGATGGATGCTACCGTATTGCCGTGCGTTAAGAGGTTGTGGTTCATATAGGACAGGATATTGAAGAGCATGGCATCCTTCAGCTTCTTATTACTGTCCATGAGTCCCTTGACACCGAAGCAGACAAACTTATCATCGGTGATGTTGGTGTGTCCGTTAAAGAACTTGCTTTCCGCGCCCTTGCACATGGAGTTGATTCCGAGACAGATTTCACGGAGAAGCTCTTCGGTGAAGAGCGACTTGGAGCCTGCTTCGTACTTGTTGAACTCTTCCTCGGCCAAGGCATACAGGTCTTCCATAATCGGATAATCGGTGTTCTTGACCTTGGAGAAATCGGTGTAGTCGTTGATGCCGAAGTTGTTGTACAGCTTGGTTACGAGGATCTCGAGAGCGTCAATGTGTGCGTCGGAGAAATCCTTGTAGGAACGGAAGAAGTCCTTGAGATAGGAGATGTGCTGACTGAGCATCGTGGATTTGCGGAAGGTTTCGGGAGCATCTTCGTCGGCAATCTCGTTCTCATCGGACCAGCGTTTGGGCTGCAAGGGATTGATGATATACTTGCCACTCATAAGGTCGATATAGCAACCGCCGAGATTGTGGCAGAGGTCTTCATACTCTTGCTCGGCATCCAAGGTGATGAGAGATTTTCCCGCCTGACGCAGAGACACGAGCAGGAGCTTTAGAAGGTAGGACTTACCTTGTCCCGAGTTACCCAGGATGAGGATATTGCTGTTGGTCTTGTCATCGCTTCTGCGGTCGAAGTCCACAAGGATGTTGGTTCCGTATCTGTCCTTGCCGATATAGAAGCCGTTGGGATCGGTCTTACCGGAGTAGTTAAACGGATAGAGGTTCGCCACGGCGGACGCGGGAAGCACTCGTTCAAAGAGCGATGCGAATGTGTTATATCCGCACGGCATACAGGCTTTGAAGCCTTCCTGTTGACGGAGAGTCAGACGGTCTACCGTGATGCGCTCTCTTGTCAGCTCCATATTGACCTCGGTCTGAATCTCCTTCAACTTATCCAAGGAGGTTGCTGAAAGCTCAATGAACACAGCGCAATGCAGAAGCGGTTCCTTGTTCTTACGAAGCTCGGACAGGAGCGTTACCACGTCCTCCATATTTCCTTCGGCGGTTACTGCTTCCTGAACGTCATCGGAGGTGGAGAGCATTCGGTTCTTTCTCGTTGCGTTTTGGAAGATCTTACGCTGCTCTACGTTATCCACGTAGCGGGAATAGATGTGGAGGGTTACGTTTTCCTTGTCACCGAGGTGGCAAAGGATTGCCTGATCACTGGTCTGCGGAGGATATTCACGGACAGCCCACACCGAGCGATAGGTGTCGCCGCAGATAAAATGATCGGCGTTGAATTTCATAGTCGCGGGAGAGATCATGTCAAAGAAATCCTTGACACGAGCCTCCGCTTGACTTACCTTTACAGGTATTTGCTTTTTCTTTTTTGCCATTACCATTTTCCTTTCTTACAGAGTTTGCTCGTACATATCGAGGTTGGGTTCTTCGGTCTTCAAGCGGACGATACTGCTGTCAAACAGATCCACTTGTGAGCCGATAACCTCCTGGTCGAGCAGTTCATAAGCGGCAAACTCAGCACCGTCAATGTTGACTGTATGCTGTAGCCCGTCAAGCAATCGCTTGGTTTCATTGGGCTGAATGCGGACGTTTCCGTAAGGAGACATGATATCAAAGGTACACGACGGATTTTCAAGCAGCCATCCGCGCACCGTCTTCATCAGCTTCTCCTGTTCTTCAAACCACATTTCTTGCCGTTTGATTCCGGCAGAGACGATGGGCGTGAAGGCTTCTTCGTCTTCGCAGATCGCCTTGAAGCGTTTGCCGTAATCCTCAACGAGAGACAGATCGTCGCTGTCCATAAAGAAGCCGCCCGATTCGCAATCAAAGACAAAGCGTTTCAGATTGGGATCTCCGTCGAAGGCTTGGCAGAAGGCGGCTTGCCATTCGTAACCGTCGCCGTGAGTACGGAGTCCGCGCTCGGTCAGCGGTTCATCTCCGATCTCTCTTGCGTAGGCATCGAAGGCGTTCTGACAATAGGGATAGAATTCATCCCCTAAAAGATCAAGCGGAAGGCACAAGCTGTACCTTCCGCATTCCAAATCCACGATATAGAACGGTCTGTTTTCATCGTTAAACTTTTGAATTCTTTGTTCTGTAGTCATTACGACCTCCTTAATCGGGGATGATCCATTTTTCCATAACGGTGTCGCCGTCGTGGTCATCGAGCTGCTTTTCGTCCGTGTTAACTCCAAAGTACCTTGAGAGGATACGCTTCACGTCATCCTTTTCGGCGCGGGTACAGTCAAAGCCCTGCTCGTTTATGCTTTTCTCGATGCGGTTGAGGTTTGCAAAGGACTGCTCATCCGATTCCTTGCGAAGTCTTACCGCAAACATAAACTCTCGGGCAGTCGACATCTGCATCTGAATCTCATCGAGGAATTGCTTATCTCTTTCGAGCAGATCTCGGATCTTGGGATTGGTTTCATCCTCGAGTCTTGCGTCGAGATACAGCTTGTTGTCATCGAAGTTTTCTCTTGCATCGATACAGATGATCTCGATGTCGGGCTGTGCGGACAGAAGCTGCATCAGATGCTTGATCTTGATACCGACTGCCACTCTTGACAGCACCGAGATATTCGTTGGCTTCACGGTAAAATAAACGATCTCGCCGTGTCCGTTGGTCTGAATGCCGTTACGGGAAAAGCTCTTGATGCCCAGCATATCCTGGGTTGACAGATTACCTTTTCTCATTCGCTTTTATCCTCCTTCCATTCGTAGTACTGCTGTGTCAGCAGAAAATATTTCACGCCCTGTTTGATGAAGTCGAGAACACTGGTATCGTCAAGCTGAATGGACAGGAACATATATACCAGTGTCAGAGCCAAGGGCAAAAAGAATTTGATTTGCGTTAAGGCGAGAATCGAAATAAGGAGGGCGACTCCGATGATTGCGATATCTCGCAGGTTCCAAAACCACAGCTTGGCTTGGGATTTCAAATTGTGGGGATAGATATAGGTTTCGTTCATTGGGTTCTCCTTTCCTTATTTCTTCGCCAATGCGCGAGTGAGGTTGATGGCGGTCGTTGTGGTGTGAACGGCGCTCATCATATTGACTCTTACGCTTGTGTCAAGACCGAACATCTGAGCAATTCGAGGCACTTCGTTGGCCGAGAGCATAACACCCAAGCCGAGAAGCATATTCGTCTGCCATGTGAGCAGTCCGAGGTAAAGCAGAGTCATCTGCATAAATGCAGTAAGGCATAGCGCAATGACCTGTTTGCACCATTGCGTAAAGCCATCCGTATATCCTTTGGGTAATGAGAAGAGATACAAGCTGCCTACGGCGATCTGTGTCAAGAGAATACCTCCGCGTTTGATATTCGCAAAGAAAATCTTAATAACGCAATAGCCGAGAGCAATAATTGCAAGTAGATTGAAGATACTCACGGCACCTGCCATGGGATTTAATGCGCCCATAGCAACCTGCCCCAAGCCAGCACCTACGGCTGCATTATTGGCAAACAGTCCGGCAAGGTCATGCATCAAGGTGTTCTGAATGGTAAGGCAGAAGGTATACAGTCGTATTGGAAGGACGGTAAACAGGTTCACGGCAAGGAAGCCATAGATCAACGGCATCACCTGACGCTTAATATTGAACTGCCGCATAGACTGATATTCGATGGCAATATCGAAGATCGCCACGACAAGACCCGCGACAAACAACGCCCATCCAAACATACTGAATAGCTTGACACAGGCTTGTACCCACGGCAGATCAAACAGATCTGTACCCATGTTTCCCATGAGCGTGAAGAAGTCGGCAATTGCGCCGAAGATTGCTTCGTAAATCCATTTGAGGAAGATGCCCCAAATAGAGCTTGATATCATTTCCCAAAGAGAAGCGAAGGCACCGGCTATCGCATCACCGATACCATCAATAAGATCGGTAAGCCATTCCAAATAAAATCACCTCTACTTTCTTAGTTTGAATCGGAGGCAACCCGTAGGTTACCTCCGACTGTGCTTACATACCGATGATGTCCCAAATATAGAGAGGTGCGGTAAGGGCAAACACGAGAGTTGCGAACAGGATCGCGGGAGGAGTCCACTCGAGCTGTCCGTGTTTACGGTAGTCCATATAGACGAGGGCTACCTTGGCAAAGAAGCAGACGGCGAGGACAAGGTCGATGACGGGAAATACCACGTTGTTGACCACGCTCTTGATCTGCACCTTTGCGGCGTTCCAAGTGGACTGCACCGCACCTGCAACGTCACCCGAGGCTGCGAATGCCGTTACAGACATTACAGACACGAGGAGCGCAAGCATAGCAACGACCACAAGGATCTTAGTGTACTTCTTGTTCCATTTCATATTGGTTACCTCCGTTTTCGGTTTTGATTTGATCTATCTCCGTATCAGACACGTATCTGACTGGGATTCCTTGTTCTTTGGCGGCGATGATCTCTCTGACCATGCCCTGGCTTACGCTGTCGCCGAAGTACCACAGCTCGTCGCAATCGGACAGGAGCATCAGCCCCGCCATTGTTCCGAAGGCTCTGTCTTCGGGCAGATTGTCATCGAGAAACTGCGTAAAGTAGATGTGCGGAGCGATTGGTATCGCCCCGCACTCCTTGACTACGAATCTCGCATAGCCCTTTGCCTTCTCGATGTTGTTCTCGATATCTCCCGCAAGTCGGGAGCACACATAGATTTTCTTCACAGTATCACCCCTCGCCGACATACCAATCGTCGTAGGCAGAGTCAACGATCTTGATGGTGTTACTGTTTCTCACCGAGCTGATCATACCCGCCGGTGTCCACACGTCGGTTGCCATAACGGACACAATATAGTTACCGTTGGGATACCACAAGGGTGTGAAGTGGAGTCTTTCGTTCAGATCCGCAGTTGTATTTCTGACAAATACCCAAGCACCGCCGTATTTTTCAAGGCTTCGGAAGCTGTCGATTGTCTTGGCATACTTGAATTCGGGGAAAGCTGCTTCTACTCTCTGAACCGAGGTATAGGCAGAGCTTGCGGGCATCGTGTATCCGCTGATACTCGTGATAGAGGGAGCATAGCTCAGATAGATGCCGTATCCCGATCTCATTTGCCACTGACCGGACGTGTATTTTGCGGAGGGACTGTCTTCATCGGGTGTGATGGTGGGAGCAGTACTGCTGATCGCCACACCGTAATTCTTCTTCACGAAGCTGCCGTTGGAGTACGTCCAAAGGCTCCATGTTGCAGATCCCGCACTTGTGGAAGGTGCGGACGGAATGGAGAATCCGTTCGGTTTGGTTTCCTCGTACTGCGTGTCGGGTGTCTGCGAGGTGTTGACCTTCGCCACAGTCCTTGTCAGCGTTGCGGTGTTGTTTGAGGTGTTATACTCGTCAAATCCGTTTTCCGAGTTGACTACAGCCTTGCAATACACCGTTTTTCCGGCAATGGTAGAAGGTACCGTCCACTTGAAATACACGAGGTTATTGTCGTATGAGGGAATGACCGCTTGCTTCCAAGTCTGAGTGGAAATCACGACCTTCGTGCTTCCGTTGTAATAATAGGCTTCAAAGGAAACCGTATTATTATGGCTCGGAATGATGTTATGACGGTTATTGTTGTAGATACGGTAACTCGTCACCACAGTCATTCCGGCACGGTAGTCGCTGTTGGGTGTTATCGCTTGGATCGTCAAGTCGATCTTGGGCTTGACGGTAACCTGCACGGTTGAGGTTTCGTTGTTGTTGGGATTGATTTCCGAGGAATGGTTCGGCCAATTCACTCGCACCTTGATGTTGTTGACTCCAACGGTACCGCCCACATTGAGGTTCAGCGTGTGGTTCTTACCGCCGTACACAGCGTAGTCGACGTACTCGGTATAAATGACCTCGCCGTTATACAGAAGCTGTACGGGAATGTCGTTGTAGGCATTATACCGATCCCACGAGTCGGTTCGGAAGGTCACCTTTACGGTTTCATTCTCGTAACAGGTCGTGGGTGTGATCTGCAAGCTTGACACCGAGAATTCATAGTATTTGTTGACTGTCGCTGTGGTCGAGGTGCTGTTGTTATAGGCATTGTCCTCGCCGTATCGGTAAGACCAGTTGATTCGTGCTGTAATGGTCTGTGAACCAAGGGAACTCATCGGAATGGAATAGGTGTGGCTGTTTCTTCCGTAGGCGGAGAAGTCCACGTATTCGCTCTTAACAACGGTGTTACCCACGAGAAGTTCGACAAGGATATCGTTATAGGCAACGTCCATATTCCAGTTGTCTGAAATGAAGGATACCGTTACATAGTCGCCTTGATACACCGTGCTCGGTGTTACGCTGATGCTCGATACCGAGAAATCATAGGTGCTGTCAATGGTTTGGTTGGGTGTGATCGTCTCGGTTGCGGAGTTGTCATAGGGATCCGTTTCGTAGTCCTTATAGGCCCAGTTGATTCGAGCTTCAAGGGTTCGGGTATAGGTTCCCGAATAGTAGACGCTCAGCGTCTGATCGATGCCCTCATAAGCGTCGAAATACTTGGTTGCGGAGTAGATGCGTGATCCGTTGAGATACACCTCACAGAGAGCAGAACCGCTGATATCGGTCCAGTTCTTCCACCACAGATCCACCGTACCGTAGCTGTCTTGATCGGGTTGCTCGATGCCGAAGATATACACGCCATAGTCCTGGTCGTATTTCACGTCGGGAACCGTAGGCGTTACCGTTCTTGTTCTGAGGTTATCGTTGGGATCGGTTTCCTGATTTCGGTTGGCATAGTTGATCTTAGCGGTAAGAGTCTGTGTGCTTGTGCCGGGATAATACACGCTGAAGGTGCTCTGTACGGCAGAACCACCTGCGATGGTCTTATTGCCCGACCAAATCCTTGTAGATCCTCGGTACAGTTCACAGAGAACCGTTCCGCTTTCTGACTTATAGTTTCGCCAGTTGACGACAACGGTTCCGTAACCGTCTGCGGTAGGTGTAGACACCGTGCCGAAGTAGGTTCCGTAGTCAATCTCCTTGTACTCGGGTTCCTGGACGGCTACAGGAAGCCATCTCATGCCCCAACCGCCGCCTTTGACAACGTCGTTATAGTCCCATTTCTTTGAGTCATCGGTGACGGCATACACGGGATATCCGAACCAAGACTCTTCAAGCTGCACAGAGGTCGGCATGTGTCTTTCGGGAAGAATGGCACAGTTCTGACCGCTTCCTCCGCTTTTGTTCCAGTCGTACCAGCCGTTCAGCTCACAGAGAGCGAACTCGGTTGCAGTGAACGCAAGCTTTGTTACCTTGTCCTTGAGGTTCAGAATAACCATAGGCTCATATACGATTACCCACGGTACTCGGTTGCTCGTTCCATTGGGATCAAGGTAGGAGTAGTCCCAATTTGTCTGACTGCGTCCACCGATGGTAAAGCGGAGTGCTCTCAGCATACTTTCCTTGGTGGTTCCTTTATCCTCTGCGATGGCATTGAGGATGGTGGACACCGTGCCGGTTGAACCGAAGTATGCCTTAACGGTACCGATATCACCATCACATACGATAGGAACCTTGGGACAGTTCGCATCGGATATAATCTTTGGAGACGTATCCATCGTCATCGTTGCACCGGAGTAATAGTCGACCTTGGTTCCGCTACCGAACTTGACAGAGGAGGATACGTTCCACCCTGTTTTCTTCATGACAACGGTACCGATTCTGTGAAAGTCGTTTTGCAAGTTTGAGGACTTGGAGGCTTGATCCGATTTACCAACGAACAACGTTACCTTCCACAGGTACTGATAGGTGTTGTACCATGCATAGCCCGTGGCAGCACCATGCGTGTCGCCCGAACCGCTTTGCGCGTTATCGTCGGCAAATGCAGTAATAGAAAAAGCTGACAGCAAGGTTGCCATCAGCAGAATAATGCTCAGTATTCTTTTCAAGCTTTTTCTCCTTTCTGAAAGTAATTGACGGCACCGCTTTGGGTGCCGTCCGTGATTGTCTTATTCTTAGAAGTGGATGCCTTCGCCGGGACGATCCTCGCCTTCGCCTACATAGTCATCGACAGGCTTGTCATCGATCTCGGTTTCGGTATCGTCATCGAAGGGATTATCTCCACCGATGGAGGGGTTATATTCGGGTGCGTTTTTATTGCCGTCATCGACGTTTTCCTCTTCGTCTCTGACCTCGACGTCGCCCTTTTCACCGCCTTCGGTGCTTGTTTTCTCGTCTTCTACGATGACGGGCTTATCCTTTTCCTCTTCTTTTGCGGGAGTCTTTTCTTCCTTCTCCTTGATGATCTCGTCGTTTCTGTCCTCACCGCTTGCAGGTCCGGTTTCTACGGTGTTCTTATCCTTCTCACCGCTTACTACCTTATCCTTGTCTTTGCTCGTGTCGACCGTAGGCGTTTTGTCCTTCACATCCTCTTCGGTTCCGGTTTCCACCTTGGGATCGCCTTCCTTGGGAGGCTTGGTTGTGTCGATTTCATCGGTATCGGTTTCATCGTCGGTGGGATCGGTTACCACGGGAGGCGTGATGCTCGGATCATCGGTCGTGTCAGTCGGATCGGAGGTGTCGGTCGGGATTTGGATGCTGACGTTGGTATCAGTGGTGCCACCGCCATCGACGGGCTTATCTCCACCGAAGCCGGGGATGAGGAATCCTGCGATAATTGCGACGATAAGACCTACCGCTACATAAATGATGATTTGTGTTCTTGTCATAGTTTCATGACCATCCTTTCTTGAGCTTATGCTCACTCTTTTAAGGTGAGGCTTCGGGTGACGGTGATCGGGATCTCGAGGTCGAAGATGTGTTCTCCCGCGAAGGCCACGGGAATCATCACCGTGTAGCTCGCCTTTAGTTTCAGGGCTTTGTCTACCTTGTAGGTAACATTCGGATTAGTCATGGAGTAGACGATTTCGCCGTCTGCACCATAATTATACAAACGGTTTTTTGAAGAGTCCAGAGACAATTCGGAAGAAGTTTGCGAAATATAAAAATTTTCATCAAAATCTTCTGTGAAATCATGCCCTTGCTTGATGGAGTTGTAAATGTCGATCGAATTCTTCATGATGAAGGACTCGAGGACACGTTCGGTATCGGCTCGGGTGGTCTGAATGATGGTCATGCACTGTGCGTAAAAAAGCACCGCCGACAAGATCATGGCGATGACGATAGTGATCACGCAAGGCGTGAAATATCCACCGCCTCGGGTGTCTTTCAGCAGTTTCTTCATTCATACCACCTCACTTCCAATACTTTTGGGACAGTCCCGAGAAGGTTGCTTTGAGCGTAACGGGGATCTTGAATACACCAAGCCCTCGGACGTAGGTCTGATAGGTCAGCGTTACGTGGATGGTTTCACCGAGCTGCACCTTTCCGGTGGAGGCGTTGTAATAGGTTGTACCGCTATAGCTGACCGATGGGCTGATACCAAGCTCGTCGCAAAGCTCGTTGTATCGGTCTGTCGCCTGTTCGTTGGTTCTGCCGTAGGTGGTGGCTGTGTCGATGAGTTCCTTTGCGAAGTGATCCATGTCTTGCTTGAGTGTCAGAAAGCTGAACACGTTGAGAGCAAGAACAATGACCATCATCGCCGCCATCACACAGACCACCGTATCGATATATCCTTCGGCTTTGTTTGTTTTAAATGGTTTGAGAAGTCTCTTCATACATCCACCTCCTTTAACCGAAGAGGACTCCGATAGAGTTCATGATCTCCATGCCGATGACTACGATATAGATCAGCATAAAACAGAAGAGCAAGCACATGGAAAGGCGCTTGACCTTGCCGGGGATCTTCTGCGCTTGCTGCTTTAAGAGCTGTCTTTGGTAGTCCGAAAACTTCACCGCAAGACCTGCCCAATACACGTCGGTTTCATCACCGCGAAGCACACCGATCAGACCTCTCGTTACGTCAGACAGCATGGAGGAGCCGACACGGGACTCGAATCTCGTGAGGGCTGCTTCGTAGTTACCCGAGCGCATATCCGCAATGGTGATTTCAAGCTCTTGCTTCAGCTCATCACCTGCGTTGTTCTTGTAGGAGTCAAGGATATACAGCACGTCTCTGTTGTGCTTCAGCGTTTTCTCAATGTGAGAGACAAAGCGAGGAAGCTCGTATTCGATGTGTCTGCGCTTCTCCTTGATCTTATCGGCAACGCCCTTGGACGCCTTGAAGTACATCATTACGGCAAGGGCTACGATAATGGGAGAAAGCAACGGGAAGATGAAGAGCATCGGAACGGCAAGGATGCCGATGAGCATGGACTTGACGATGCTGTTTGCGATGTGCATTTCGGGTGACATATTCACACCCGCTGAGCGAAGGTCGATTTCAAGCTGCATTCGCTTGAATTCGTTGATGCGGAGCCGTTTGGAGATCCACATGGCAAGGTCGCCGAGCCAGATATCCAGCGTGCTCGTTTTCTTTTCCTGACGCTTGGCGAGGTTGTTGATCGCCTTGGAGGTCTTGAAGAACGGTACACGGAAGCAGTCCGCGAGAATGAGAAAAAGTCCGACTCCAAAGATAGAGCCGATAAGCGCTTGTAACATAGACTACCTCCTTTACTTCTTGTATTCGATGGGCTTCGTATATTTCATCATAAACATTGCCGTTATGAGAATGACCACGCCGCAGATGGCAAGGACAATCTTGCCGGGGATGGAGAACATCAAGGCATCGAACCACGCTGTGTTGAGCATATACAGAAGCGGGATATTGCCTACCACAAGGCAGACCATCATCCAGTACTCCTTTTTCACCTCTCCGAGCATGGTTTTCAGCTCGTTGTTGACGATTCGCACGTCGGTCAGCTTTGCTACGATGGGCAGGAGCGTATCCTTCAGCGTTCTGTCATCCTGACAGGCGATCAAGGTGTCGCACCATTCCTCATAGATGCTGTCGCTGATCTTTTCCTTCAGGTTTCTCAGTGCGGTTTTAAGGTCGGAGGAGATCATCATGGCATCGCCGATGAAGGACTGAAAGATCCCTTTCACGGGAGGCTTGAGATATACGATGTTCTCCTGAACCGCACCGAGGATGTCATCGGAACGGATATACGAGGTGGTGATGATGGACAGCGCCGTTTCCATTTCCTCCCGCACGTGACGGTCATAGGCCGCAATGGTGCTTTTGATATAGAAAAACGGCATACACGCAAATGCCACCGCAAACACGGGGATCATAAAATAGTTGTCAATGACTACCGCTACAATGCATCCCACGATCAGCAAAAGGATAGAAGCTGCACACGCGATGGTGAACTGTTTTCCTTTACCGGTGGCATCGAGGGCATCTCTGATGTGGAGGATCTCGTTTGTCAGCCTTCGGGATTTCTTCTTGCCCTTGGCGATGAGCACCTTATCTCTCAGCGTTTGTTTGGGAGAGACAAAGCGCATGAGGTCATCGGTGATGCTTTCGGGGGTAAGCCCGAGCAGAATGACGGTTGCTGCACATAAAAGCAGAAACCCGATCAGATAAAACACGATCATTCGCTGTCAACTCCTTTCAAAAAACGGTTGAGTTTATTCTGCGGTACACCATACTGAATGAGTCTTCGGCGTAGGCTGTCGGACATCATATTCGGCTTGCAGAAGTGACCTTCAATGATAAACTGCTCATCCTCGATGGTGTTCTTGGTGATCTCGTAGTTGTACAGGCAGTTGTATTCACGTTCGCCCGCTGCGTTGATGATGCATTCGGAAATATCCATGCATTTTCTGCTGTTGTTTTCCAGCTTGTGACTGTAGACAACGATGGGAAACGCCTGACCTGCTTGCATCAGCGAGGTTTGGAAGTTGATCGGGAATCGCTTCTGACACAGAAGTGCGATTCTCATATGAGCTGCAGAGCCGGGGCCTGCGTGTACTGTCGATACCACCGTATGACCGGTCAGCGATGCTTCCACCGCCGAGTAACATTCCACGTCACGCATCTCACCGACGCATACGATGTCGGGGTTGAAACGAAGAGATGCTACCACGAGGTCTTCCTGTGTGATGTCATAGGCGGGGTTATCCGAAGGACGAGAGAGCGTATGCACCGCATTGTTGACGATGTGTCCGTCCTCACCTCTGCGGACGAGAGACAGTTCTCGGGAACCCGATTCAATGGTGAATACACGCTTGTTATCGGGAATAGAGGTCATGATGGCATTCAGCAAGGTGGTCTTGCCGCTTGAGGTGGCCCCTGCCACAACGAAGGGTACACCGTAGCGGATGCACATACAGAGAAAGTCCACCATTTCCTGTGTGGCAAACCCTGTTTCCACAAGGTTTTCGAGGGTGACTCTCTGTGGATGAAGCAGTCGGATCGAGACTGCCACACCGCGCTCTTCGTCCACGATCGGCTCTTTGAGTGCAGTGATTCGGGTATTGCCGGGCAGGTGTCCCTGGCTCATGGGAGTGGCGTTGTCGATGATCATACCCGAGTGGTGGAGCAGACGTTTGATGATATCCACTGCGTGCTGTGGAGAATGGAAATGCTCCTTCAGCTTGACGATGGTACCGTCAAGGAGTGTCAAGGCAATATCGTCCCAGCCGTTGACGTTGATCTCTTCAAGGTCGGGAGAGCCGAGGAACGGAGTCAAGATGCTGTATTCTGCCATCTCGCAGTAGAGCTTATCGATCAGCTCCTTGGTGGTCATTCCTTCTACCTTGAAGTCGTTGTCTCGCAGGTACTTATCCACGTAAGCCTTGAGCTGAGAGAGCTTTGCTTTGTCGGTCAGAACGGCGGCATAATGGGAGGACACGTACTCCTGAGTCATCCTCAGAAGAGTCCAGAAGTCGATCTGTCTTGCCATAGATTACACCACCTTTTCTACGATTGCTTTGAACTTGTCATTGAACTTCTTGTCGTTTACGACCTCGTAAAGATTGCCGTCCAGCATCTGCTGTTTGACAGCTTGGCTGTACGGAATGGTAAAGCGGACGTCGTGTAGATGGGATTTGGCTTCTTCGATAGGCATATACAGATCCTCATCGGTCACGCAGATGCCTTCGATGTGTTCCTCGAGTCGGAACATGGGATCGATATACAGCGGAAGCTGTGAGGCAAGGTAACTGACCGACTTGAGGGTGGGCGCTGACAGACGGATAACCTCATCTGCTTCTCTTACCGCTACCTTGGACAGCGGATTTTTGAGAGAGCTTGTGCAGTCGATGATAACGTAATCCGCAAGGGATGAAAGCACGGAATAAAGGGATCTGACCTTGGTGGCATCAAAGGTAGGATAAGTGTACTTGTTCTCACCGTCGATAAAACCGAGGAAGGCAAAGTTCTGCTTATCCTTGATGGTTACCATCTGCTTGACCACCTCATGACGGTCGATATCGGTCTTGGCAAGCGCCACACCTACCGAGCAGAGATCATCTTTCTTGTAGTTCGGGAAGATGATGGGGAGTGTCGGGGTTTCGTTATCTGCATAGACCACGACCACCGTTGCCTGATACTCATCGTAGATGGATCTTGCAAGTTTGGTGGCAAAGGTCGTTTTGCCCGAGTTCGGCGCTCCCCAAATTGCAATAACCTTCGACATTAATCCTCACCGCCTTCTTCGTTATAGGTCGGATTGTTACCTCCGTGATTGGTACCCCAAATGATATCGTTGGCATCCTGAATGATGTTGTTACCACCCGAGGGATTGGTTTCGTCCGGTTCTTCGGATTCATCCTTCTCCTGTTCGGAGAGCAGTTCAAAGTACAGATCCTGTGCGTCGAGGAACTTCTGCGCCGTCTTGCTGTCGCCACGGTACACAAGGTCTGCATGGATCACACCGCGATTCTCATATTCCACAAGCATCTTCGCCTGTGTGGGATTAACGAGAAGCGTCAGCGTGGTGGGAAGCTCGTAGGTTCCGTCCTCATTGGGAGTCAGCTCGTCCTTATCGAAGCCTTCTGCCGTGGTGGTCGTGATGACCTTCACATAGGTCAGACCGCCGGGGATGGTGGCTTTATTGGTTTCGTTTTCGAAGATTACAAGGCTGACGATATCGCCGTTTTCAAGCTTGCCCGACAGACCCCCCGCGAAGGAGCTGATGGTGATACTGATGGCCTGCTTTGTGCCGTCCAAGGTATGGAACACGTCATCTGCGCTGTCCGATTTATCTGAGATCATAGACTGGAGCAGATCGGTGTTGGCTTTCAGGTCACAGGCTGCGAACTTGCCGACTACGGCTTCTTTCTTTGTAATGACATTGGCAGGAAGTCCGGTACTGCCTACGGTTACGATTTCGATATCGCTCTCCTGGATCATATGTCCCTGAACGATATCGCTTTTGAGTCTTACGATGTCGGTACGGCTGTCCGACAGCTTGTTGACCAACGGTGCTACCGCAAAGGTCACGACGAGGGCAAGCACGATACAGACGATACCGATGATTGTTCTGTTTTTCAAAGTATTACTACCTCCTGATTAGATGATATAGGCAAGCATTGCTCCGATGGAAAGGAACGGAACGAGCGGAAATGCTTCTTTCTGATTCTTTGCGTTCACTTTGTTGTAGGTTGCCATGACGACGACCGCAAGAAGCATACCGACGATTAAGGCGAAGACGCCTTTGCCCGCACCGAGCATAAACGCGAGGGCTGTGGAGATCTTCAGATCCGCACCTCCGCACGCTCGGCTCGGTCTGATGATGGCGAGAGCAAACTGAGGAATGAATACGATCATCGCTCCGATCAGCATAGAGGGCAGATTTGCCGCTTCAAAACCGACAAGAGACAGAATGAAGATCATAATCGATACACAGTCCGATACTCTTCGCGTTTTCAGATCGGAGAGGCTTGCATAAAGCAACAGCAAAGCGAGTATCATGCCTTTGACTGTCGTGATGGTTACTCCGAATACGAGCAGAAGGATAAGACCTACCGCCATGGACAGACAGAAAGGCAGATGATCGATGGGTTCGTTTTCCTTTACCGCTTTTTTGCAAAGGATCCATACGGCAAGAAGAAAGATGCCGAAAACAATAAAGTGAGCTGCAACTGTCGCCCACAGACTTGCCGTGCCAATATGCACAGGCATGATGGGAATAGGTCTTATCATACTCGCTTACCTCGCTTACTTCTTGAATTTGATGAAGCAGAAGATGCCGGCTACGATCACCACAAGACCGATCACAATGCCGATAACCACACCGGTGTTGTTGGATTCGCAGGTTGCGGCAAACTCCTGGCTCTCGGTTACGTCTGCAATGTCAAAGGTGATCTTATTGCCATCCACCTTGCCGCCCTTGGACTGAGTGATTTCTTCGGGCATCTCAACGGTCAGAGTTACCTTGAATGCCTCGTTCATGTCATAGTCGAGACCGTCGTTGCTCTGAGGATTCATTACAGCGTTAAAGGTGTAAGAGGAATAGAAGATACCGCTGTTTTTCTCAATATTCACAGAGGAGAAGATGTGGTTATCCTTTGTGGGAGCTTCGGGTTCGGTATCGGGGATTACGATAACGTCTTCACCGTTGCCGTCAAAGTCTTCGTTTTCACCGTTCATCTCGGCATCCTGTGCCTGCTGTGCATCCTCGATCAGCTCGGTGTCATAGGTCATTTCAAGCAGAGCCTTTTCCATTTCTTCGTAGGAGCTGTATTCCTTCACCTCGGTGTACGCCACGTAGGTAGTATCCTCGTAGGTGTACTCGGTGGTTGTCTTGCCTTCGAAGGGATCGGAGCCCATCTGCTTGAGGTTCTGATAGAAATCCTTCTCAATGCCGATGGTGGCAGAGATGGAGCCGGTACCGTCCTTGTTCATCTTGACACCGATGTCGTTCTGAATACAGCCGGTGAGCATCATGGCAAGCATTGCAACTGCCATAACAAGCGCAAAAATTTTCTTTTTCATTGATTAACCTCCGGTTTTTATAGATTAGATGTGTTGAGGCGGCACCGCTTGGATGCCGCCTCCGTGTTCGTTATCAGCCCTTGAAGTTGAAGAGCTCCTGGATCTTCTGAGTCACGGTGGGCATGATGGTGGTATTGAAGAGTGCGTAGAGGCCGCCGAGCAAGAGAGCGCCGATAACCACAGCGATGAGGATCTTAACGCCGGAATCGACGTAACCTTCGGCACGGACGTTGTCGATTGCGGTCTTAGCGCGGACGGCCATTTCGGTTGCCTTGGACTTAATGCTGGAGAAAAACTTTTTCATAAATAATTACCTCGTTCTTTCTTATTTTTGATGGATTGCGGATTAGCCCTTGTAGTTGAAGAGTTCCTGGATCTTCTGCGTTACGGTGGGCATAATGGTGGTGTTGAAGAGCGCATAGAGACCTGCAAGCAGGAGTGCGCCGATAACGACGGCGATGAGGATCTTGACGCCGGAATCGACGTAGCCTTCAGCCTTTACATTCTCGATTGCGGTCTTGGCACGGACTGCCATTTCGGTTGCCTTGGACTTAATGCTGGAGAAAAACTTTTTCATAAATAATTACCTCGTTCTTTCTTATTTTTGATGGATTACGGATTAGCCCTTGAAGTTGAAGAGATCTTTGATCTTCTGAGTCACGGTGGGCATGATGGTGGTGTTGAAGAGCGCATAGAGACCGGCAAGCAGGAGAGCACCGATAACAACGGCGATCAGAATCTTGACACCGGAATCGACGTAACCTTCGGCACGGACGTTGTCGATGGCACACTTAGCGCGAATTGCGAGAGAGTTGCACTTTTCGGAGATCTTGTTAAAAAACTTTTTCATTTGAATTACCTCATACTTTCTTGATTTTTTGATTTGAATTTTGTTGTTTGGGTTCGGCTCAGTTCATGCCGAAAGGGAGAGCGCTGTTGTCGATGCTCTGCGTGTGAGCGTCGTAGGCGGCAGATACAGCCTTGAAAAGCTGTGCGCGTGTGTCGCTGTCGAGGGGATGCACAATGTCGCTGTGCTTCACATCACCCTGTGTGTTCTTCCACTTATCGGAAGGCATGGACACGAAGTCGCCGTTCTGACCTTTGATGAGCTTTACTCCGTGGATGGCGAAAGCATCATCGAGCGTAACGTCACAGATTGCCTTGACGTTGCCTTTGTCGAAGGTTTTTACAACCTTTGCGTCGATTTTCATCGGTGGGTTCCTCCTTTCTTGTAGGATATCTATTAAAAAAACAGAGCCTTACTTTTTTCGGTAAGACTCTGTTTGCGGCTCTGATTACTGATCAAAGCCTATTACCTTGAACCACACATCGTTCTGAACTTCCTCGGGTGTGATATCCTCGGGAGTCTTGAACATCTCGGTGTATTTACCGATCTGTTCGTCGGTCAGATCTGCGGTACCGCCTTGTCCGTCATCGGCTACGATGAGGATGGTGCCGGCGTAGATGCTGTCGCCGATTCTTCGGTTGCCTTCGAGACCGATCAGCTTGGCTTCTTCGTTTCCGATAATGAAGGCGTTATCGTCAAAGGGATAGGTCGCTTCGATATATCCTTTCACTGCCTGTTGCAACGGATCCAAGCCATCGGGAATGGTCATTTCGTAGGGTGCTTTGTGAGGCTCGATGACGAGCATTCGATGTCCTACGATCGGAGCGACCTTGGAGGCGTCGAAGTCCTTCAGTTCCTTGAATCCGAAGGAGTCGCAGAAGTGACAGCTTCCATCCTCCAGCTCCACCACGTCACCTACTGACATGGAATGACCGTTATATCCCACGGGATGATCGGTATTGCAGAGCGTATAGATTGCTTCAAGGTTATCCGCATCCACGTTGCCGTCATAGACGGTCTTATAGATGCTGGGATCCACTCGTCCCGCAGTCTTTATCACGCTGTCATAGCTTCGAAAGCCGGTGTTATATCGGTCCAGCTTGTTATCGATCTGATGAACCTTTATTCTCATTGCATACCTCCCATTTCTAATCCGTTGTCGCCCTGACCGATAATGATCAGCTCTTGGAGCTTCTTCTTTGCCCAATCGGGAAGACCGTAGGAGTCTGCTTCACCGAGAAAATCCCCACGTCGGAACTGTGTGGATTCTCCGTCGGTGAGGAATCGTCCGAAGACCTTGCCGCCTGTCTTGCTCGGATCACAGCCAAAGCCGGAATCGGCAAGGAAGTATTGATATTCACTGCTTCGATACTGCTCATTCAAAGCGGAAGGACGCAGGATCATCAGCTTTCCTTCATAGTCACCGCCTCGGGATCCGTATACACAAGCGGAGGAGTTGAGCACGTCCACCGATTGCACGTAGCTTCGATACTGATCGATCAGACCGTTGACGATTTCGGGATGAGATCCGACACAGTAATCTGTGGTCATGTCTTCCGCTGCCGTCGGGATTGGGAATTTGTCTGCCCATTCCTGTGTGTGAGGGCGGAATCTGCCATCCCAAGTGTGATGCTGTACGGTGTTGGCAAGCACCCAGCCTACACGATCCATACCGTACTTTTCGCAAAGCTCCTTGGCACAATCACCGCTCAAATGCATACCATCGAAATTGGTGCGGATCATCCATTCGATACCGTTTTTACACGCGATGTTTTCCTCTCGGCTTTCGGCATAGGTATCCATCTCGTTCTCGTCACGGGCTACCCGCTTGGGATAGGTGTATAAAGGCTTAGCCATTTTTACCACCTGCCTGAAGCTGAGCCCATTTCACAGAGAGATGGACAAGGGCGGCTCTCTGTTCGGCAACAGACAAGCCGTCCAAGAAATCCAAGAGCGTGATCTCATCGGTGGGCTTTTCCACGGGACTCGCATCGGTCTTTTTGCATCCATCGCAGATCTTCTCACGTCGGATGATGATCGTGTTGTTGTCCTGTTCCTCGAAGGAGACCACATCGTTGTATCGGAATCCCATCTTGATGCGAAGCTCATAGGGGATGGTGATGCGTCCGCGCTTGCCGAGGATTTTGTTGATCTTCATGTTTTATTCCTCTCTTTCTTATTCTTCTTCGGTAGCCCCGCATGTGTCATCGGAGGCGTTATAAAACTGACAGTGTTCGCAGTCGTAGTCACAGTCGATACCGCAGTCAACGGGATAGGTGTCGTTGAACTCGCGACCGTTTTCCGCGTCATCGTAGCCGACGCTGTATCCCTTGCTGTAGCCATCGTAGTGACCTTCGTCATAACCTTCTTCGTACCATGCATCGTTTTCGGATTCGATGTCGACGGTAACGTCTTCACCAACCTCGCCTTCTTCGAGAATAGGTTCAACGGTCAATCTTCCGTTTTCAAAGCTGACCACGAAAGGTGTATCCTCCGTGATGCCGAGAGCCTCGATCAAGGCTTCGGGGATGTTAAATGAGAATTTGCTTCTGATGTCCATATAATTTTCCTTTCTTTCAAGATCTGTTGGCTCTCGTCGTATAGATCGAAGAGCGATAATTGCCTATGGCTTTTGATTTTTGCCGTCGTGTCATAGTTCGAGATGAGAAGCTCGGCGTATTGCTTACCCGCTTCGTATCTCTGTGCGATATTGGAGAGTCTTGTCGTACCTTCAATAATGATGCCGGGGCGTGAGTACAGCTCACGGATCTCGGGGCAGTCATTGTAGGACAGCAAGAACTTTCCTTGTATGGAGCACAAGGCGTTTGCCAGTCGTTCGTGATCCTTTCGGGTGAAGCCCACGTCCTCGTAGTAGTCCTCCGTGTTGTAATACGGAGGATCACAGTAGAAGAAGGACTGCGGTCTGTCATACTGCTTGATGAGCTTCTCGAAGTCTTTGTTTTCGATAACAACCTTTTGCAGTCGTTCGCAAGCGTTGTGGATCAGCGGGAAGTTGTTCCACATCGAATGCGGTTGTGCGCCGAAGGAGTCAAGACCGGATGCGTAGCTGTATCGGATTAGCTGATAGAAATATGCGGCTCTCTTGATATCGGGGATGTCAGTTTTTGAATGCATCATTTCTCTGACGTAGTCAAAATCCAATCGTGAGTTGAGCATATACCTCAGTTCATCGCAGAGCTCGTCGGGATGATCTCTGACACAGCGGTAGAGGTTTGCGAGATTCGGATTGAAGTCGTTATATACCTCGAAGTCGCGTTCGGGAGCCTTATGGAAAAGAACCCAGCCACCGCCGCCGAAGACTTCGATATAACGGGAGTAGTCGAGTGGAAAACGGGCAATGATCTCATCTCGCAGAGCTTTCTTGCCACCGATCCAGCTCATAAAGCTGTTCAAGGTACACCTGCCTTTCCGCAGAAAGCCGAAGGTGTAAACAAGCACACAAAACAAAATGACCGTTCTGTGTGCTCATTTACACGCAAAACGGTCTTACTGCTTATTTCTTATTGATTTGGAAGAGGCACATGGTGACTACACCCACTACACCTCCGATTGTAAGTCCGAGGATGAATTTCAGCATAGATCTACGTCCTCGGTTTCTTCGTAGATTTTGCACTCTTTGGCGTTGTCGCCGAGGGTATCGAGGATGGCATTGAAATCCTCAACGCTTTCACAGATTCGAATTCCGAACTTTTCACAGGCTTGCATCGCCCTTTCATAGTACAGCTCGTTATCGTCCATATGGTCGTTGGGAGCAAGCCATGCTTTACCTTCGGCACGGTTCCACATGAGGCAGGTCGGCCAACCTCCTGTCTGATCGCATTGGAACTCAAAGGAGGTTTCGGTGTCTGCGAAGGTATTGAGTCTTCGGATTTCCTTTTCGAAGGCGCTCATTTCGAACCCGCCGAGACGGTTATCCACATAGTCGGTAAGCCATGTCCCGCCGAAGGTTTCATGAGAGGCAAGGCGCCAGATGGCGAGTTTTCCGATGTTCAGCTTTACATCCTCAGAGAAAGGGAACAACAGATTTGTCAGTCCTTCGTGCTTAAATGCATGGACTTCATCGAACTTTGTTCCTTCCAGAAGGATGCCTTCCTTGGTGAGGATCTCGTTGATGCCATCCACCCATTCGGTGAGGTCACCACCACAGCCTTGGAGAATCAGTCCCTCGGAACCGCGCATCTCACGAAGCTCATCGGTAGTAACGATGTTAATTTTGCTCAATATCTACCGCCTCCTTCGTTTCAAAATCGCCCTCCATAAACTGTCCGAAGGTAATGTCCTCACCCATAAAGTTAAGGGTATGCTCATCATCGAAAAGGAGGAATCCGGTCTTGCCGAGATCCAAAGGTTCGCTTGTAACGATAGATCCGCCGTGGTTTACGCTGACTCTGTTTTCGATGGCGCAGATCTGTTCACCGTTGCTACCGCTTCGTAGATGATAAACAAATAACCCACGAGGGATATCGTCCTCCGTCAGCTTTCCGTTTGAGAACAAGCCGGGCTGACCGCATACCGATACCAATTCGTAGGTTTCGTTTTCGATATTCACGTAGGAGTTTCTCGAGGCGTTTTCAACTAAGCCGTAATCCTCGAGGGAGCTATCCCAAATGGATGCGGCTGTTTCGAGATGATTCATATCGTCATAGGGATTCTCATATTCGATCATCTCGCCGCCGCGGTAGGTCTTGCTTCCACAGCTTTGCCACAGATCCTCGTTGGCCCAGCTATGCTTGATGGTAACCTCGGGATACATGGAGGAGAGCTTTTCGATGATGGGGTGCGGAGCAGACCAGGCAGTTTGGAAGCAGATCTCGTTGCCGCCGTTGTAATCGTATGCGTTATACGAATTCCACTTGGTATTCCACGTATCTCCACGGGTACGCCAATCGTACCATGTGGTCGCGCCGTACTGCATGAGGTTTTCGACGGCTGTTTTTCCAAGCTGCAGAAGCTCACCTTCGCTGTGGTACAACGTGGCGTTCTGAATCTCTTCCGGTGTCAAGGCGGCATTATGGCGAAGGAAGGAACGGGAGCCATTAAGTCTTTCAACCAAAGAAGTGAACGCCACAGGATCCATCTTTTCCTTGCCGTAATATCTGACGCTTGGGTTTACCGATGTGAGATACAGGTTGATTCCTCGGTCGGTACTGCTTCCGCTTTCGATATCCAAGCTCGGAGGCATGGGTGTGATCTTATTGAAGTCGATCGTACCGATGCCGGTTTGCTCTGCCTCGGAGCTGTCATCGTAACAGATGGCAGAAAGGATCTCCTTCAGCCTTTCCTCGGGGCATTCAAATTCAAGTCGGTTTATTACGTGATTGGGCATATCTTCACCTCTTTCCGTCGTTAAATCTTTTTAAGGCAGCATCAACAAAGTCATCCGTTGTAAATTCGGGTTTGGTACCGGAATTGATCCTTAATGATTGCGTTACGATAAACCTCTTAATGAGACTCTTTTCATCGTCCTCGCAAAGCTCCATTCCGTATGTCAGCGCCTTGATTACTGCCTTCATCTGTCTTTTTTCTGCGATGGTTAGCATTCTTTCGCTCATGATTCTTCTCCTGTTTCTTTTGATTTTTGAAAGCCGGAGAATAAGCGTTTTGCTATCTCCGCTATGCGATGGAAGATGTTGTTCGCCTTTTTATCTTCCTGTTCAAGCTTTTGGACTTCTTGCATCAGCTTCAGACCAATAGCCGTTACCACGTTGGTTGTAACCGAATTACCCGCCATTTTGTAAAGCTGTGCTTCGGGGATGCCGATCTCCACCAGCTTATCAAACTGCTCGTCGGTGTAGCCTTGCAAACGGAAGCATTCCTTTGGCATCAGCCTTCGGACTCTTCCGTTATATTCCACGCCGTGTTTGTCCATTGCTGTCAGCGTGAACATCGGCTCGTCGGGTTCCTTCATTCGTCTTCCTTGCTGTCTTACGTTCTCTCTTTCGGGAGTCAGCACGGCTCTTGCGCCTGTGATTATGACGCCTGAATGCTCTCCTTTCCGATTGCTTATACCCGAATCCTGCCTTGCGGTGATACATCGGGCTTCGTGCGTAACCTTGGGATCGGCATTCATATCGACGAAATATAGACCTGTTTTCGCTCCCCATCCACCGCCTTGACTTGTCAGACATGTGCTTGCTCCTTCCGGTGAGTAGACTCGCTGTCCTTGTCCTCCGGGTATAACTTGCTTAAGAGTCGTTCCATTGCTCGTGGCGAGAGGAAATATTTTTCCGGACAGTCGGCTATCAAGATATCCGACAATATATACCCGCCTTCTTTGCTGCGGGACTCCGAAATTCGTGCTGTTAAGCACACACCATTCAAGAGAATACCCCAGCTCATGAATCGCGGCAAGGATAGTTCCGAAAGTTTTCCCCCCTTCGTGATTGAGAAGCCCTGGGACGTTTTCGAGCAGAAGATAAGGAGGTCGCCTGGCTTCAGCCACTCGGACGATCTCATGAAAGAGAGTACCTCTTGTATCAGCAAAGCCGAGTCTTCGGCCGCTGACTGAAAACGGCTGACAAGGGAATCCGGCTGTGATAAGATCAATTTCGGGGAGATCTTCGCATTTGATTCGGGTTGCATCGTCACAAAAATATTCACCTTCCGTTTCGTATAAAGCTCTGTAGGCCTTTTGAGCAAAGGGATCGATCTCACACCAGCCTACAGGCACAAAAAAATCGCCGGCATTAGTGAGTCCTGATCGGAACCCGCCAACACCGGCGAACATATCCAAATATCTGATCTTTTTCATTCGAGCTTTACCTCTTCGGTCTGACCTTGCTCGGTAGCTGCGTCGATCATATCCGCAACCTTCTCGGGGCAGAACATCCAGTCCACGTGGTGATCCGTTTCCAGTTCGGTCGTGTACCAATACTTGTACGGAACGAGCTTATGGATCTCATGGAGCACTTCCTTGTCATCGCTCTGATCGGAGAGCACACCTCGTGGTGTAAAGAAATTCGTTCCCCAATGTTCACCCGAGGAGCAAGCGTCGATATCAAGCAGTGCGGGATAGATATTGCCGTCTGCCGCCTGAACGACGCCGGGGACGGTTACCATACCTGCGGAGCTGTCGATGTGATCGGTACCGTATACCTCGAGGTACTTTTCATGGAGCATTCGAAGCAGGTCGGTGGGAACGGTCATATCTCCGGTCTTATAGGCGTTTTTCATGCCCACCCATTCGATACAGGGAATGACCTCCTTATTGACCTTATCGATATACGCCATTTGGAGCTTCTCGCTCTGCTCATCGAGGATCTCATCCTGGGTGAGTCTTCGGAAGCTGTCTTCCTCGGGAATGATACCGAGCCGTCTGCCGTTGTCAAAGGTACAATGGATCGTGCCGAGGTCATCGACGTGATCTACCGTTCCTCTTGTGCCGGGTTCGATGGGACGGGGATCGCTTCCCATCATCTGTAGTTCAATTCGTGTTCCTTTCGGATACAAGGCTTTGTACTGCTTGGCAAGCTGTTCAAGCCTTCTGAAATCGTTCATGTCTTCACCTTCCTTGTAATCTAAGATTTTGAATCCTTGCGGTAGCGGATCAAAGTCCTGTACGAAGTCCAGCGGTATTGTCTGTCCGTCTTCACCACGGAAGACGTTGACTACCATCGGTACGCCGTAATAGTTTTCTTCCTTGACAGTTTTGAGGAAGTCCTTTTCGCTGTAGTAGTAACAGCTTTCACCGGTCTGTCCCTTCGTGTCAAGAAAGTCGATCCGACCAACGGGGCGTAGTTTTTCTTCGCTCATAGCCACTCCTTACAGGGTGATTGCACCGGTCTGTTCCATTGTTTCGGCTTCGGTAATGTCCATCAAATGCTTCGGATCCACGATGACCTCATGCTCATTTCTGCGGTTGAAATATGCGTAGATATGCTCTCGGTCGATTTGTGCTTCGTAAACGGTACCGTCCTCTCCGAATCGGTGTGCAAACCAATCTGCGGTATCATAGCTTAATGTCCATGACAGCGCCTTTACATTTTTCGCATTGTGCGAGGTCACACCTCGGTAGACGGTTACGGTATTGTCGAGTGCTTGGAACTCGTCGTATTCATCCTCGTTCATGAGGAACTGTGGTTGTGCTTTTTTGAAAAGAGACAGGAGTCTGTTCTTGCTCATATTCGGATCATTGTTAGGAGACTCGGTTCGCACCCACACGTCGGCAAGCATTTCGGAAAGGTCTTGGCTCGACAGATGCGGAGCTGCGTATTTCAGAAACGCAAGGCTGTAGGATTTGGTCACCATAAAGGATATCTCATGGGGTGTCCGTGCTTCCTTGATCTGTCTGAGCTTTTCTTCTTGCCACAGCTTGAGGGCTGCGGGATCCGCTGTGATGTCTGCTTGGGCAATCCCGCCGTCATCGGTTCGGTATGCCACCACACCGCTATCGGTGAAGGGGTGCTTCACGATCAGCGGAGAATACTCGGTGCTTTGGATATCGAGATACACAAACATTCTTGCGAGCTTTTTGATCTCGCCAAGGTTGGTTGACAGGTTCATCAAAGCGTCCTCATCTCATATCCGATGTCTTCCTGTGCAAACATAGACATATAGTCGTGGACGGTATCGGAAATCTGATCGTACTCGTCGCCGGTCATTTTGAAGCCATACCAACCTTTGCAGCTACCCTCGTCCCAATAATATGGGTTTGATCCATTCTTCAGCCCAAGGATATCACCGAATTTGAGAACGGTCATATCGATCGTGCCTTCGGTGCGGTTCATGATCGTGATCTTGAATGCATCGTAGTGCTTGTGAACCTCTGTGCTGTAAAATTCGATCTTGGCACGAACATCTTTGTCGAGCTTTCCTATCATCATTTTTCCACAGAACATCGCATCGTAGAAAAGCTCGCTTTCACGAAACATTCTCCTGAGTTCATGCTCCATCTTGTTCATAGCGCATCACCTCACATTGACTGCTCGAAGTTTTCTTCGGCTTGTGTCTGTCCGTCAACGACCTCGGTATATCGCATATCGAAGTTGCAAAGCGAATAGAACTCACGGCTTGCAAAGGGATGCAGTTCGAGATATTCCTCGTTGGAGGCGTTGATGCCAAGGTCGGGATTTCCGTAGGAGTCGGTGGTGTCGTAGACAAGCTCGAGGCTGCCGTCTTCCATTCGGATAGTCATACCTGCTTTGATCTCAACACCGTTTTTATCGAAATACTGCATGGTGTTCACCTCTTTCTTTACATCGTCTGTGTGAAGGACTGACCTTGTTCATTGAGGAAGCCCTCATATTTTTCTTGCCATCTGCCCAAGGTACGGTTGATGGATTTGTAGGTTTCAAGCCGATCCATTTCACCGAAGGTATCGTCTGCGATATCGAGTAGGGATACAAGCTCACTCAGACCTTCCTTCATCTTGTCGATACAGGCAAGGGCTTTTTCGGCGTGTTCAATGTCTTTGTCCATTTCTGCTCCTTTCTTATAGCTGTACGAAACCTTGACCGAAGAGTTCATCGGGACACCAATTCACGTTGAAGTCCGACTCACCAATGCAGTCACAATGACCGGACAGAAAGTCGGGATCTCGCTGTTCGCGCATCATCATATACGCAACCTCTTCGGGTGTTGCTTTGACCGTTTCACCTTCACCGTAAAGGAAGGCTTGCGCTCTGACGTTTACAACGGTGTCTTCTGTGATCTCATCAAGGAACTCGTGGTATGCGGTCCAGCCTTCGAGATCATCGGCCTCCTGAGGAAAGCCACCGACAAAGAATTCGGATTCATTGTAGTCATCACGCATGGTGACCTTGGAGAACATAATTGCCATTACTCGAACCCTCCCATCTTTTGTTCACTGAGGTACTGATCGAACTCGTCGCCGTTGAGCATGAACCAATCATCACCGCCGTGCCAGAAGCTGACGTACATATCGCCGTCCTCCACGCGAATGGATCGCTGTTCCAAGCCTTCGCCGTAGCCGTCTGAACACTGACCTTCGAGCCAATCCTTGAATTCTGCTTCCTCATCAGAAGTGAAGGGAGCAGTAAGCTCGGCGCGAATGCATCCATAAAGAACACCGTCAACGTTCTGCGTACTGAAGTGTACCTCCTTGAGCTTTCCAACAGCACCGTTGCTACCGTCGAAGTAAGCTGCAAGATTATCTTCGTCCCGAGCATCTTCCAAGCGGATCAGCTCTCGGATTCGTTCCTCGTAAGGAGCAAGATAGCTGCCGTCATACTCGTCGGGATAGTCTTCCATGTTGCCGTATTCATCACGGCTGTACACGTTTGCCACCAACGGACAGTAGAAGTATTCCGTTGTATCTTCCATACGACTCTCGAGCATGAACTTATCAAACTCAGCGATGGAGGAGACCTTTCCGGACATCACTGCTTCCATAGCGTCCAGCCTGTTTTGGTAGGGCAGGTTCTGATAGA
Organism: uncultured Clostridia bacterium; assembly: GCA_947367285.1. GTDB lineage: Bacteria > Bacillota > Clostridia > Oscillospirales > CAG-272 > RGIG4608. Next base: position 40,454 of record CANBDB010000001.1, read on the forward strand.
ACTCACACATGGTATTTACGAGGGAGAGAGTATCTGTGGGGGAGATCAACAGGGCGAGCCTTTTCTCAAACTCGTTGTTTCCGACGATCTTCACCTTGATCGGCTCTTCCTCTTCATCCATGCACTTGATTTCATGTGCCGGCTTTCTGATGCCGATGGAGCCGAGGTGGTCAGCCATAAGGTAACGCTTGCACGGGAATTCCATGACTAAGGTGTTGCCTTCGTTTTCGATAATTGCTGTAAACATTGCCTTTTCCTTTCTTTCGTATTTCGCTCTCACATACTTGAAATTTTCGTTTTTTTATGGTATAATGAGGGCAATAAAAAAAGCCCCTTCGAAGATGTTTCCACCATCAAAAGGGCTATGTATTTGTGGTTTGACCACAATTTGACCAGTATTGAATAAACTATGAACGCGGCCTCGGATGACCAGTTTTGACCACAATTTTGACCAGTTTGCCCGATGTAACACACGGAATTAACGGAAATATCGGAAAGAAACACCCCCGAAAACCGTAAAAATCGGGTCAAAAAGAGCATTTACCAAGCAAAATAAACTATAATTTTTGTTTGGGACCAGGATGCCGCGAGTTCGAGTCTCGCCACTCGGACCAAAACCGGCAGTTTCATCATGGAAACTGCCGGTTTTGACATAGTTTCATACTATAAAGAGGGAGAATACATACAGATGAATTTCCTAGAAGAGAGAATCGTAAAAGACGGCATTGTGAAATCCGGTAATGTTCTGAAGGTGGACAGCTTTTTGAACCACCAGATGGATATTGCTCTGATGGAAGAAATCGGTCGTGAGTTTAAGCGCCGTTTCGGTCACAAAACCGTCACCAAGGTGATGACCATTGAAGCATCCGGCATCGGCATCGCCGCTTTTGTTGCCAAAGAGTTTGGTGTCCCCATGGTCTTTGCCAAGAAATCCAAGTCCATCAATATCGATGGCGATATGTATGTGGCAGAAGTGGAATCCTTTACACACAAGAACAAGAATCAGGTCATCGTGTCCAAAAAGTTCCTGCATCCAGAGGACCATCTGCTGATCATTGATGACTTCCTGGCCAACGGATGTGCGCTTCAGGGTCTGATCTCCATTGCTGAATCCGCAGGTTCCACCATTGAGGGTCTGGGCATCGTGATTGAAAAGGGCTTCCAGATCGGCGGCAGAGTCATTCGTAACTTGGGTTATCATCTGGAATCCCTGGCAATCGTGGATGCTATGGATGCCAAGACCGGCACCATTACCTTCCGGGCACAGGAGGGGCAATAATGGCAAAAACGAAAAATCAAGCCGCCTCATCCATGGACAATATCTATACGCTGGATGGGAAGGTTCCACTGCTGAAATCCATCCCATTCGGCCTGCAGCACGTTCTGGCAATGTTTGTTGCCAACATCGCACCCATTATGATCGTTACCGGTGCCAGCGGTCTGAGCACGCAGGAAACCGCTTCCCTGATCCAGACTGCCATGATCATGGCCGGTATCGGTACCTTGGTCCAGCTTTTCACCGTTTGGAAGCTGGGTGCGAAGCTGCCGATTGTGATGGGTATCAGCTTTACATTCGTTTCTGTATTCTGCTATGTTGGACCGAAGTGGGGATACGAAGCGATCATCGGTGCTGTTTTGATCGGCGGTGTCATTGAGGGTCTGCTTGGTTTCTTCGCAAAATACTGGTGCAGGATCATTTCCCCCATCGTTTCCGCCTGTGTGGTTACCGCCATTGGCTTCAGCCTGCTGAGTGTGGGTGCCAATTCCTTCGCCGGCGGCAGCGGAGCTGCCGACTTCGGCAGCGCTCAGAACTGGATTTTGGGTGCTGTCACGCTGGTGTGCTGCATCCTGTTCAACATTTTCGCCAAAGGCCATCTGAAGCAGCTGTCTGTTCTGTTTGGTCTGGTGGTGGGCTATATTGTGGCGGTCTTCATGGGCAAAGTGGATTTTTCCGCTCTGGAGGGCGTGGGCATCGTTTCCCTGCCCCGGATCATGCCATACAAGCCTGTGTTCAACTTAAGTGCCATCGTTTCTGTCACCATGATCTTCCTGGTTTCCGCCACCGAAACCATTGGCGATACCTCTGCCATGACAAACACCGCTCTTGGCAGAGAAGCCACCGACAAGGAGATTTCCGGCAGTCTGGCCTGCGACGGTTTGATCAGCTCCCTGTCTGCTTGCTTTGGCTGTATGCCCATTACTTCTTTCAGCCAGAACGTGGGACTGCTGGCCATGACTAAGGTCATCAACCGTTACACCATCGCTACCGGTGCCGGCATTCTGATTCTGGCTGGTATTTTCCCGGCAATTGGTGCTGTTCTCGCCACCCTGCCCGAGGCAGTCTTAGGTGGCTGCACCATTATGATGTTCGGCAATATCGTCATTTCCGGTCTGCAGATGATCGGGGCCTGCGGCTTCAGCCAGCGCAATATCACCATTGCCGCCCTGTCACTCAGCATCGGTCTGGGCTTCACTCAGGTGCCCGATATGTTTAACATCTTCCCCGATATCATTCGCACCATCTTCGCAGAAAACTGCGTCGCCGTTGTTTTCCTGACCGCTATCATTATGAACCTGATCATGCCGAAGGATAAGGAAGCATAATTTAGACAACAATACGCAAGCCGGTAGCTTTTGTCAAAAAAGCTACCGGCTTATTCTTTGCTTTTCTTTGTTTATAGCAGTGCAGAAATCATAGTCTGAGATCATAAGTTGAACCTTTCTTTGATCATAGCTGCGGCAATCTCTGGTTCTATGTTGGAGTTATCGATTTTAATATAGTTCTCAAATGTAATTTCGCCCGGCAAACTTTCACAGCGGTATCTCGCATCATCCCGCAGCACTCGCTCTCTGGATTGATTAACATCCCTCTTGGATGCCTTGTATGCCAAACGATTGGGCGTTTCATTTCGCTGCAGACGAATCTCCTGCGGTGCGACAAGCTCCGCATAATAGATTTCTCCCCCCTGCTCCCGGAAAATATCCGCCACATGGGCAACGTAATCCCAATCCGATTGCATGTCAAAAGCCCACAAATAGGTGAAGATCATACCTTCATTATCACTCTTGGCAAACTCCCTGAAGATTACCTCCCGCAATTGCTGTGTTACATGACCATTGAACGCACCAAAGATTTCGATCACCGGCTCAATCATCATGTGATTGTGAAACAATCGCAGGCCGGTCTGCTTCATCAATTCCTGTCCAACCGTCATTTTTCCTACCGCGGCATCGCCAATCAAAAATACCAATTTCATAGAAACATCTCCTCTGTTTGCATTATATCACAGTGTCTTCCGCTATGTAAACCGAATATTCTCCACAATGCAGCAAAAGCTACATAAAAGGAGTGATTGACAAATGGACAGACAAGAACTTATAAAGCAGACATTGGATCAGATTCCGCAGACGAATGCTGATTCGAAACGGATCGTCGGACTTGTAAAAGAAGGCGGCAGGATTACCGGATATCAGCTTTCCGATAATTCTATTGTGGAGAAACAGCAAGCTGTGGATATGGCAAAGCAGGGTCAGATCGCCGGTGTCGGCATCGCCCACCGGGGAGACACGGAATATCTGAAATCC
>CANBDB010000002.1 GCA_947367285.1 uncultured Clostridia bacterium
TCGGGGAAGCCTAAACAAAAAGTTTCCCTTGTTTCGGCTCATAAGGGCAAAAACAAGGGAAAATACATAAGGAACGAACATTAAAATGCCGATTTTCCTTGAAAACACAAGGGTTTCGGAGGATTAAATAGATAAATCTAGCTAATGTTTGTCAAGTAGAATTTTTGTGTTGTTGTTCGCAAAAAAGGGCGCAGAAAATTAACCCACCAGATTGCGGGCTTTAAAAATTCGTGTATAATGAAAGAGATCTACCGGTAGAGCTCCATCGCTCTTGCGTAGTAGATTCGGAGGAACTTGTTTACACCAGCCATCTTGGCCACGTTGTAGGGCTTGCCTTCCTGTTCCTTTTTCAAAATAAATTGGTATACAGGATCATCCTGAGGTTTTGTCAGTTTAAGGGCCTGCATGACCTCAAAACAAGCTTTCCGGAGAGCAGAGCTGCCACGTTTGGAGATATGGCGGTTTCTGCTCTCAAACTGTCCAGACTGGTATGGCGGTGCATCATTGCCTGCATAGGAGTTTAGCGCCTTGGCACTATGGAAGCGCCGTATATCCCCGATCTCAGCCAGGATAACAGGTCCCAGTCGGTCGCCAACACCATTCATTGCTCGCAGCACTTTGTATTCGGGAATTGTTTCTGCGATGTTCTGCATCTGGGTAATGATTTCATCCGCTGCATTCTGAGCAGTAGCCAACAGATCTACGCATTGATCCTGAGCAGACCAGATGTATGGATCTTCGCCACGGGTAGTGATACTGTCACGTGCCAGTTCATAAATTGCCAACCCCTTCTGCGGAGCATGGCGATCTGTTGTTTTCTTCATGAGTGTTGCGTAAGTGGAGAGAAAACGATTTTTGCCCATACGTTGAATCTCATCAAATGATTTATACCGCTTTATGAAGAGCATTAAAGCACTTTTCTCTGGATTTCGGCTCTTAAGGGCGAGAAATTTAGTGATTCCGGGCATGGTTTGGTCCAGAAGATTGATAAGCTGTACCTTAAGTTTGGCAACGAAAGCGATTCGTTGATCGTACTGTCTGGACAAAAATTTTAGATCTTCATATTTTTGTTCCATGAAGCTGTAAGGAACAAGCTTGTAGGATTTCTCCAATGCGTAGGTTGCGATACGAAGCGCATCCTTCTTATCGGTTTTCGCCTTATGGATCTCCACATCTCCGTATTTCTTCATCTGATACGGATTGACAACACACACCGGAAATCCCTCATCCTGGAGCTTTTTCAGAACAGGATAATGATAGTGTCCAGTATACTCCAGAAGGATAGTTACAGGCTCGTCCAGCTCCTTTAACCGGGATACGAGAGCATCCATTTCCGGTTGTGTATGCGCCATGTTAAACGGTGTTGCCAAAACAGTTCCGTAGGAGTCCAGGATGGCAACGGTGCTCTTGGATTTTGAAACATCGATTCCAACAGCAATCATGATGATCCTCCTTTGTGAATGATATTGATCGGTTCCAGCTCTTCAAAATTCATTCAGATTGGTGCGTTAAACGGGAGCAGCATGCCGTCCCAACTAGCTAAATCGAATGCAGAATGATGAAGGATGGCTGACACATTTATCTGCGGGCGTGGTGTCCCAATTGGAAATTCCGTCAGGCCGACCTCCTTCATCATATAAGAGAAGCGAAGGCTGTTAAACCTTCGCTTTTATATTACCAATAAGAATTTATGGAGGTAATATTGTATGTGTTTTGCTTTTGCATTACTATCTGCAATATTTGCAGCACTTACCTCTATACTGGCGAAGGTTGGTATAGATGGGGTAAACTCAAATCTTGCAACGGCTATCAGAACCGTAGTTGTTGTGGTTATGGCGTGGGGGATGGTGTTCCTTACTAATGCTCAAAAAGGTTTATCGGAAATTGACTCAAAAAGTTGGATTTTTCTTATTCTATCAGGACTTGCAACCGGTGCATCGTGGCTATGTTATTACAAGGCTTTGCAGATGGGCGAAGCATCAAAAGTTGTTCCGATTGATAAATTAAGTGTTGTAATAACATTAGTTTTAGCATTTGTGTTCTTACACGAACAATTTACATATAAATCTCTGATTGGATGTATTCTCATTGGAATCGGAACTTTGGTAATGGTTCTGTAAATTCCAATAAGTCGAACTGAAGGAGGTGTAGCATGGCCGAGAAATTTCCATATGAGGATATAGTGGATCTACCTCATCATGTATCAAAGAAATATCCGCAGCCCACAATGGCAGACCGTGCTGCACGATTCAGTCCATTTGCGGCCATAAGTGGATACGAGGATATGGTAAAAGAAGCGGCTCGCGTAACCGAAGAACGCATCGATATAACCGATGCGACAAAGGAACTGCTTAATGAGAAACTGAACATGATCATTGAGTTTCTTGACGAAGAGCCGGAAGTCAGTATAACCTATTTTGAGCCGGACATGAGAAAAGCCGGAGGTGCTTATATCACCGTCATCGGTACGGTGAAACGAATTGACGAATATGAGCATCTTGTCATTATGACTGACGGCAAGAAGATCAACATCCACGAAATTTATAACCTACAAAGCGAGTTGTTCTACTCTCTTGGGGTAGAGGACTAACACATACTAAACAGAAAGAAACTGGACCGATGGACATAAAACAGAGTGTCCATCGGTCTTTTGTCATAAAAAAGGTGCATCCGACTTCTACGGATAGCCGAACAGTTCGAGAGTTGGCTTATTCCGAAAAGACAGTTAAAAACTTATACTATTTATATAAGTCTACTGCTATTTGAGAAGGAGGTGCGAAGATGGATAAAGTAGCAATCGGCTCCCGCTTGCGTGAAGCCAGGAACATGGTGAAGCTTACGCAAGAGCAGTTGGCTGAAAAAGTCGGTATCGGCACAACATATATCTCTGACATTGAGCGTGGTGCAAAATTCCCGAGTTTAAGTTTGTTTATCAAGATAGTAGACGCCCTGGGCGTATCCTCAGACTACATTCTTCGCGGTGAGATAGAAGCCGGAAAGAATTGCGTGTATGATGACATTACTAAGAAGTTAGACGGTCTGTCCCCGAAGCAGAGATTGGCTGTTGCCGAACTCATTGACACTTATATTAAGACTCTGAACTAAAATTGAATATACAGAGGTCGATCCTTAAAAAATGGGTCGGCCTCTTTTTTATACTCCTTTGTCGCAAATTGTCGGAAAGTTTTTGGTGTTCTCTGCCACAATGCGACATTTTTTTCATATTGAACGGGTGTAATATAGACGTGTAGCAGAACACTACTACAAATAGCCGAAGATAAAAGGAGTGGTAATATGACACAAATCGGCATAGTGAGAAAAATTGACTCACTTGGGAGAGTGACGCTCCCGAAAGAACTCAGGCGAGTATTCAAATTAAGTAAGGATGACGAAATAGAAATACTTGCCACAGACGAAGGGATACTGCTTCGTGTCCCAAACATTGAGGTGCGTCGACTCAGCACGGAAACAGGAGGTAAGCGGTAATATGGAAAAAGAAAAATTTGATCTATTGAATATTGAGTATCCAAAGAACCTACTATGCGCTGTCAGAGGTAGCCTGGAAGCTGATGAACCCACAGAGCTAACTGAGGATGTCCTTGCTGGCATTCAATACGCACTATCTACGCTAAAAGATCGAGAGAGATTCGTGATTGTTGAAAGATACAGAGAAAAGCGAACTCTCCGCAGTATTGGTGAAGACATCGGAGTGAAAACGGAGCGTGTGCGTCAGATTGTAAATAAAGCAGAAAGGAACCTGCGCCATCCGCGTAATATTGCATTTATGACAAAGGGCGTGATCGGATACATAAAGAGGGTGAATGCAATCGAATATGAGCGAGGATATAAACGTGGTTACGACGAAGGCTACGAGCAAGGGATGAAAGACGCACCGAATGGAGTCGTAAAAGCTGGAATGAGTGTAACGCTTTCCTCGCTTCCCATCGAGGTGCTTGACTTGTCAATACGAGCATTTAATGCAATGAAGAGAGCCTGATATAACACAGTTGGTGATATTGTTCCGCTGACGCACAAAGAGATGATCCATATTAATAATCTCGGTGTGAAGCAACGTGGAGAGGTTGCTAAGGGATTGCGTCTCTACGGAATTGTAGGTACTGAATGGGATCTGTTTTATCACGAACCGAAAGAAGAAATCTAAATTGGGAGGACACTACAATGAAAACACAAGAAATGATCATACTGAATAACGAAGAAATGCTACAGAAAATGCTCGGAGTGATTGAGAGTGTAAGCAAGGACTTCCCGCGCATCAAGGAAGAATATGAGCAGTCAATCTTTATGCTCCGCCGTGAGCTGGGTGATGAGAAGGTGGATAAGTTCCTAAATGCTATCAACCGTCGCTGCGAAGCAGATCTGATTTTCTGTGGCAGCCTCGGCTATCAAGCGAACCTACAGAACTTCCGTGATCCAATCGCACGAACCTTTATGGATGTAGATTGCGAGGAATATTTGCGCGTTCACGTGTTGGAGGGAATGCCTCAAAGAGAACAGGCAGAGAAAGAAATCAATGCGTTCTACGATTCCTTGACCGAGGAACAAAAAGGTGCGTGGGATGACATCTCCTCCTACTTGGTAAGTTTGGAACTCGACCTCACGAAGCTGGCACACTATGCAGGCTTCATGTTCGCAAACGAAATGCTCGTCTACACCGAACCCGGCTACTCACCGAACCTCGTGCTGTCTCTCCGTTACCGCAGTTTTATGAGCGAATGGTTTGGCGCTGATTTTAAGCTGTGGTATGAAAAAGAAAAGATGGCTTCATGAGGTGGCGACTTAATACGTGGTAGAAAAAGTCACAATTTTATGATATAATAGAAGAAAAGTGCGAATCCAGTGAGGTTATAGGAGCATCAGCCCACCCGAGAATTTAAAACGGACGATGATGAAAGCCTGTAACTTTTCAAAAAAGTTGCGGGCTTTTGCGTTTACAGTGACATATCTGAATTTAAATGTTGACTTAATAAGTGAAAGGCATAACGCGCGGTGCCAATTGTCACAGAAAGGAGTATTATGGATGATAACAGAATAATCGAATTATTGTTTGAGCGTGCCGAAACTGCGCTCAATGAAGTATCCCATAAATATTCCCGACTGTACAAAGGGATTATCAGAGAAGTTCTGAGCGATGAATGCGATATTGACGAATGTGCTAACGACGTTCTGCTCGCTGTGTGGAATACCATACCCCCGAACAGACCGAATAGCCTTACGGCATATATCTGCAAGATCGCCAGGCGCATCGGCATAAACAGGCTGAAATATAACACAAGGCAAAAGAGAAACATAGGCTACATAGTGATGCTCTCAGAGCTTGACGATTGTCTGCCGGCAGAGGAACCGATCGACGATAGTGATGAACGCAGCGAGATCATTCAATCTGTTCTGTCTGATTTTCTCCGTGATCTTGATCCCGAAACCGAAATCCTGTTTGTGCGCCGATATATGTATCTTGAATCAGTGGCAGATCTTGCCCGGCGGTTTGAACTTGATGAAAACCGCGTATCGGTAAAGCTGTACCGCGCGAGAAAAAAGCTAAAAAAGGTGCTTGAAAAGGAGGGTATCAAAGTATGAAAAACTCTCGCAATGAAAAATTCTCCGAACACTTATTGAACGTCGACGAAGAGATCCTTACCAACGCATACGAAATTGATGACGCTGAAAAGCTCAGACATTATATCAAAGCGAAGAACGCAAAGACCAAGAAACCGTTTTATATGACTCCTATGTTTCGCAGAGTGGCTGCAATCGCAGCTTGCTTCGTGTTGATTGTTGGCGTAATGTTCTCAATTCCTGCGCTGTTTAACAAAGGGGGCGATACTCCTAATAATGATCCTGATGATGATCGAAACCACCTTGAAGAGGTTACCCCGCCTTGGTTAAAAGGAGAGGAAGACTATCTCACAATTAACAGCATTGATATGTTGAATTACTATACTGCAATGAAGGTACTTGCAGATCCGACGAATGTGACAAACACAGCGTCTTACAAAACAGACAGTGGAATAACTCTTCTTTCTGCAAGTGTAAACGCCGGTGCAAACTCGTATGGATTTACGCTTCTATCTAATACAGATAGTGATGTTGGATACGACACGCCTCCCGAAGGATATAATCCTAATAATCAAGAGAAGAACGAAGAAAAAGTTTATTATTACGAGTTGGATCCAAATGAAGTCTTCTCGGTATCAAGAGTAATTTTCTTTCAGATCGAAATTAAGAATGCTAACGGATTTCTGGCTACTAAGGTTGGAACAGGCATCATCGATGTTGTAATTACCGAAAACAGCTTGGAGCCTATGATTACCTTCAGAAATGGTGACCGTTACTATTCTTGCTGTGAAAACTCGCTCCTTGATAATGGTAAATTGTACTCGACTCACAAGTATATTGAAGGCTTCTATATTGTCAAAAATTTAGAACAAGAGAACTATTCCTTTAGTGTTGAATACGATAATTTCAATCTCGACTATGTGAATGTGATCGCAAAGAGCGTAACTTGTGATTCGTATAAAAACGGTGGTAACGTCCCCGATGGTGAAATGTCAGTGATTAGCAAAACGTATTTTTCGAGTAACAGTGTGGAAATGACTATTGCCGATCTTGAAGAATACTTCAACACCGGTAAGTTCCCCGAGGGAACGGAAGATCCGTCTCAGACAGAGAATCCTCCTGTAGTTACACCTCCTGCCGAAACAGCAGATTTTTATACCAATGGACAATATACCTTTGAACTTAAAAGCGACAACACATTTGCTTATTACAGCGTCGATGAAAACTCCGATGTATACCGTAAAGGCAGCTATTCATGGGGTTGTGATGCGATTGAATTCAGATTCATGCACGAAGGTGAGGTTGTCGAAACGGTAAGCTGCGATCTCGCCGGACCGATCAGCTTTATGTATAACGGATCAGAATATGCTAAAGAACCGACAGGAGGTGTACAAGAATGAAGAAGATCATTGCAATATGCATTAGTATAACATTGTTTTGTCTCTCCTTGGTGGGCTGTGATTCGGCGAACATAGCGGTTGGAGTAGAAGACGGAGCAGCATATTTCCATTACTCACAGACTACGCCGGATATAATTTTGAAGGGGGAAAGCGAAACTAAGATCGAAGATTCCTCCTTCTTCGGTAAACTTAGAACAGCAATTGATGGAAAACCTGCAGTTGAAGATGTTTGCAATTGCGAAGCGATTTACAATGTTCGCATCGATAAATACACCTTCGGATTGCATACTCACGGAATAATGGTATCTTCTCCTATGGGTAACAATATCAAGGGCGTTAATGTATTTACGGTTGAGTGTTCTGAAGAAGAGATGAACGAGCTTTTCGATATTATAGAATCTGTATTGGGAACAGAAAATACCGTTTCGGGCGAGATGCCGAAAAATACTTCCTTGGAGTTTTGGATCACCGAGGATGTGAAAGACCGGGACTGGACCGGACACGATGAGATCTATGGTTGGATGGGAGCACGAGAGTTCCTCGGCAGCGGATATAAGAAAACGCAGGACGAAGATGGTTCAGATCAGCACCCGGAACATTACGTCAGTTACGTAATTACTGCATGGCCCGATTACGCAGACGGAGGTCAGTTCGTAACTGATATCACCGTTACCGATCCCGCTGTTAAAGTGTATGGGCTTACAATAGCATCCACCTTCGAGGAATTTGATGCTGTGTTTGAACCCCTTGGATATGAGCTTTCTTGGGGTGAAGGCACAATCAAAACACGTGTTGCAACAAGGGACGGTATTACCTTCAGACTGACACGTGCGGTTGAGGATAACCCGGATGTTGTTCCGATGTTCCGCATTACCGCAGCAATAACCAACCGCGAAGGAATCGAATTCTAAAACGAAAGGAGCCACGAGATGAGGAGAATAACTGCGCTTGCTATTTGCTTGACACTTGTTATGCTATGCCTTGCAGGTTGCCAAGAGAAAAATGAATATACGCCCACCGGCGAGTTCTATATCAAAACATCTCCTTCTCGCGGTGATGGCGGTGTTGCAGAAGTCATCAGCCTTGAAGCTGAGCACAAGACTTATGAAGGCGATGGCGACATTACCGTTCCTATGACAGTAGGACTGGGTCATCTGCCCGGTCATGATTTATACGGTGATGATGTTCAGGACACCTTCTATGTGCTTTATAAAATCATCGAATCTCCCTGGACTGCCGATAAGAAATCTGCTTGGGAGAAGAAGGTGGAATATACAGACTCTTGGTACGACTCCAAGTACGATTCCACCGAACAGGAAAATCGCTCGTTTCTGATTTTTCCTCATTATGGTGAGTTCTACCCGCTGTATAAGGAAACGGTTGACATTGTCTTTCCGGCAGACGTAGAAAAAGGAACTTTCTATGTAGAGCTATATACCGTGATTGAAGGACAAGAGGATCAGCAGTTTGCAGAACTCAGTTTTTACTTCAAACGAGAAAACGGAGTTTTGACATTAGATCCTCATGATCGATGAGAAAAGGAGGCACAGCCAATGAAGAAAAGAATGATAAGCATTGGAGAGATTTTGATATCTCTTGGATTGATTCCGCTTTGGTTTGTCAAATTCTTTCACGGAGTAGGCCATCTGCCCAGCCAAAGTGATCCCAACACAATCGTGCAGGTTGACTTTTATCACAGTATGTATGAGAACATAAACGCAGATTTTGAATTTATGTTCCCCGTGTCGATGGTATTGATTGCGCTCTCTGCAATCTTTTCCGCAGTCTGTTTGAAGTTTGCGAGCAACAAGAAAATGCATACTGTTGGTCATATTCTCTTTGGAATCACAGTTGTAGCGTTCTTGTTATCGCTTCTCCTTGCCTCGACCGTGAGAAGAGGATACTGACAATTAACCACGTATAAGCCGTCGAAATGTCGACGGCTTACACGGCTATATACAGATAGCCAAAGGAGGATGAAAAGTGGATAGGAAGTTTGATTTCAAAAAGATGTTACTACTCGTTTCTCCACTACTTGCCTTTGCCGTACTTCTTGTTCCGTATAGCTGGGCGAACCAGGCCTTTATAGTTGATTGGCTTGGTTGTGGATGCCCCAAAATGGACGAGCTCGGGAATATGATTACCCCCGACTTTAACGCAAACGATTTTACATCACTATTTTGGGGACTGATTTCGTTGTGCGTCACGATTTCGGCTGTGCTGTTATCGAGAAAGATCTCCAAGAATAAGTGGTGGCTTAGAATCGTGTATGTGGTAGGAATGCTGGCAGTATCTCTGCTGATTTCTTATCAGTTCATTCAGATGATGATGTGGAATTAAGAATGAGGTGACTTTGAATGTATAAATACGAATACGAAAAAGTAAGCTGTGAATTAGGCGGTTGGGGCTTAGGATCAGGTAATATCTATGAGATTGATGACTACCGTTCTATTATCGATAAAAGAGCAAAGGAAGGCTGGCGCTATGTCGGATATATTCCCACAAGACAGCGCGGTACCGGACACGTCCAGGAACTCGACTTAATTTTTGAGAAAGAGACTTGAGGTAGTCGCTGTGAAAAAAGTATTAATTCTTATACTTGCTGTAACGGTGATTTTTGCGTTATCTGCTTGCGGAATAGGAAAAACCAAAATCGAAGATTATGAGTGGAAAATGCGCACGATCACACACATCGAAGATAATCAACCTGTTTATGATGCGGCTGCAGAAAAAATCAGTACGCATCCCGAAGTAAAGATTATCGAAATGTCTCTCGTAGCAAAGGACGGCAAGATTACGATTACCGATGTTACGAACGGTAAGACCTATGAAGGGACTTATACCGTATCGGGCAAAAATCCTGAAGGAACGGATTATCATATCACGATAGACGGCAAATCGGGTTATGCCGGCGTCGCTATAACCACATACGCAAACGGAACGGAAGAGCCAACTTTGCCGATTACTCTTGACGGATATTCAATGTATTTTTACGGTGAATAACAAATTGCCCTCGTTCAAAAAAGAGCGAGGGCTTTCAAAAATTTTGAGAAAATATAAGACCAACGCCTAAAAAAACGTACTTAATGGGTGAAAGCGCTTTTAGATCAGACAAGGGAGGTGAACAACATGGATGATCTGAGAATCATAGAACTCTACTTTGAAAGAGACGAACAGGCAATCAAGGAGACGGATGCAAAGTACGGCAAGCTCTGCCACAGTATCGCCTATAACATTCTGAGCAATCACGAGGATTCGGAAGAATGCGTCAACGATACATACGTTGGTGTGTGGAACGCAATTCCACCCACAAGACCGAACAACTTTATGTCTTTCGTTTGTAAGATCGCAAGAAATCTGTCTTTGAAACGGTTGGAGTTTATGAAACGTGAGAAACGGTCAGCGGACATAATGCTGTCCCTGGATGAACTGGAATCGGTACTGCCGGATGATCGTTATGCTCCCGATGTGAGCGATGAAGAGGTCGGTAAGCTGATCAGTAAGTTTCTCCGTACACAAAAAGAAGATGTTCGAAACGTCTTCATTCGCAAATATTACTTCTTCGATTCCATCGGAGATATTGCAGAGCGCTTCGGTTTTACCGAGAGCAAGGTGAAGAACATGTTGTTCTACACCCGAAACAAACTAAGAGACTATCTCATTAAGGAGGGCGTTGAAATATGAAAACACCGAGAACGGCAAATGCAGTCGGTCATATTGATGATGATCTCATCACTGCCGCAGCAGAATGCAAAAAGAAAACAAAGCATAATCCGTGGCTCAAATGGGGTTCCATAGCAGCTTGCTTTGCGTTGCTCGTCATCGCAGGTACAGCGATCCTGCCGTCGTTATTCGGCGGTGATGGAGGTACAACAAATAAATATAAGGACTTCATCCAGGCGGGGGAATCTGCAATTATTTGGCCGTGGGAATATCAGACAGTATATGAAAAATACACGGAACTGAAATTTGATGGCATTGAATACCTTGGCAGAGGACGCGAGGTATCGGCTTCGCACGTTGGCGAGATCATTGGTAACCACACCGTGGTAGGATATGACGAGATCAATAGTGGTAAGAAATACACCAAAGAGTTTGAAGTATATAAGCTGAAGGATGTTGCACAGAGTCAGTTTGTTGCAGTGAAAATGGAGGGCAAGTATTACGTCTTCAAGAATGACAAGTATGCTCCTCCAAGCACCTTGGGCGAATTGTTCAACTTAGTAGATCTGCCGAAAGTGATTGAGCTAAACGAGTTCTCTGAAAACGGTGACGGCCCAAACAAGAACCACTATGTTTTGAAAAGCGATGATTACGTGTGGGAAGTGCTTGCCGGTTGTAAAAATGCAGATTTCGTTGAAGACGATAAATGGACAGTTCACAAGAGGGATCATCTCAGCTTCACAGTAACCTCTGAGACATTGGGAGTGTATCGTGTCGCAATGTACGTTACGGCAGACGGTTATCTTTGGACGAATGCGTTCAGTTATCAGTACCTCTTCAATATCGGCGAGGATGCAGCCGGAAAGATTATTAAATACGCGAAAGAAAACTCTTCCGAAGCAGAATATAAACCGTATCAAAACCGGATTGTTGGCAAGGTTGTAGAGGTCACCGACGAATATATTTTGATCGATGACACAGTGCTCTGTAATAACCCGTCTGATGGCACCACATACAAGGTCTTGCTGAATGACCTGCGCATTTCACGCTACGTTGATCACGAGATCATCAAGGTTGGCAGCACCGTGCAGATCACATTTGAGGGTGAAATTGACGAAGCAAATACAATTGATAGTGCAATCTCTGCATCTCAGGTGAAAATCTCCGGTGGAGATGTGCTGATTCCCGAATAAAGAATATCTAAGGGCATCAC
The DNA here is from genome assembly GCA_947367285.1 of uncultured Clostridia bacterium. GTDB lineage: Bacteria > Bacillota > Clostridia > Oscillospirales > CAG-272 > RGIG4608. The sequence continues at coordinate 11,851 of CANBDB010000002.1, forward strand.
AGAAATGTGATGCCCTTACAAATGGGTAGAAAAAGTCACAATTTTATGATATAATATTGTTAAAAACAATTCCTCCGAAGGAGAACGAATATGGCAGACAAGAACAGACCGTTACACATACTGAAATACCTGTGGGATCACACCGACGAGGAACATCCTGCGATCATAACAGATATCCTTGCTCATCTTGAAGAGTGTGGAATTCACACGAATAGAAAGACGGTTGCCTCGGATCTTGCGGATCTCCAGGATAGCGGATTTGACATTGTCTGCAATAAGAGCCGACAGAACCAATACTTCATCGGCAGCAGATCGCTCGAACTTGCCGAGCTGAAAATGATCGTGGATGCGATCCAGGCGGCAAAGTTTATCTCAGAGAGCAAGAGCCTGACTCTTATTGAAAAGGTTTCTTCCTTGGCAAGTCCTCATCAGGCAGAGCAGCTCAAGCGACGTCTGTACGTTGAAGGTAAAGCTAAGACCACAAATGAAACTGTCAATTATACGGTTGATCTGCTGCAGTCTGCCATCCAATTGCATAAGGCGGTAGAATTCCAATACATAGAGTACACACCGAGAAAAGAAAAGGTTTTGAAGTACGATGGATACACCTATCGCTTCTCTCCATATGACCTTGTGTGGAACAATGACAGCTACTATGTTTTTGGCTGGATAGAAAAGTATAAGAAGGTCATCAAGTTCCGTGTCGACAGAATGCATCGCCCGAAGTTCTCGGAGGTCGAGTACCATCCAAGACCGGACGATTATGACATTCAAGAATACTGCGAACAGGTCTTCATGATGTACGACGGAACTCGGAGCATCGTCAAGCTGAAATGCGATAACAGCCTCATGAAGACGATTGTAGACCGTTTCGGTGAAGACGTGGAAACACACCTGCTCGACGATAAATCCTTTATGGTGACCGCAGAAATCGCTGTTGGCCCTCCGTTCTTTTCGTGGGTGTTCAATTACTGCGGAAAGATACAGATCATCGAGCCACAAAGTGTGAAAGAAGAGTATTTGAATCAAGTAAAAGAAGCATACAACAACATCTGATGAAAAAGGTGGGCGCAAATACGCCCACCTTTTTTTGACTTTTCAAAAACCCCTTGTGTTCAAACCAATGTTCGTGTATAATATGGTTACAGTGTTCAGTAAACACTGAACGCGAATGAGAAAGGGGTGTTTCCGTGAAGATCAATCACACATTTGGAACATTCATAAAAGAGAAAAGAAAAGAGAGATGCGTCTCTCTGCGAAAATTTGCTGAACAAGTTGGAATATCTCCGGTGTATCTTTCTAACCTTGAAAACGACCGTATGCCCGCCCCGAAAGACGATGTCGTTTCAAGCATAGCAAGACAGCTCCATCTCAATGAAGCAGATACCGCGATGCTTTACGATCTTGCGGCGAAAGCTAAAAACAGCACCGTGGTGTCACAGGATCTGCCGGATTACATAATGGAAAGAGACATTGTCCGAATCGCACTCAGAACGGCGAAGGACGTTGACGCAACTGACGAGGAATGGCAAGAGTTTATAGCCAGCCTCGAGGCGCGTAGGAGGAAGAAACAGGAGGGCGAATAATGATCGAAATCAAATACTTGCGACCAGAGCTCCTCGAAGCAATCGCAAGGAACACTTTGAAAAAGTATGACGAGAGTCTTGTTAGCGGTTATGATGCCAAGGAGGTTCCCATCGAGGATATTATTGAAAGCATGGGACTCTCATTGGAATACCAGTACATTCGCAACAATGGACGTATCCTGGGCGAAACCGTCTTCGATGATGCCTATGTCCCAATCTACAATATGGATGAAAAGCGATATGAGCTCATCTTTGTTGAGCGTGGGACGATCATTCTTGATGCGAGCCTTCTGCGATGCAGAACACGTGGAAGACATCGCTTCACGGCAGCTCACGAGCTTGCACACTGGCTTATTCACCAAGAATTGTATTCGGGTACTGGTGATGCGGCAGCGATGCTGAAAAGCCTCAGTAAAAGCTCAGAGGCAGATAGAAGAATAGAGCTTCAGGCAGATATGCTTGCAAGTGCTTTGCTTCTTCCCATCAGCCAAGTCAAAAAAGCGTTTTATCGGACTTCGGGCGAAGACCGAGTATCACGGTTGGCGGCACAGTTTGGCGTTTCCAATCAGGCGATGGAAATCAGACTGCGCAACCACCATCTGATATAAAGCCGATAAAACGGCTTTTTTTACCCATAGTGTTCAGTATTTACTGAACAAAAACGGTGCCCGACTCATTATATCACCGACTTCAAGAAAATTTTGTCAATAACGGTACAGAATATTACAAAATTCTGCGTGGGGCTTTTGGTATAATAGTGTCGAGGAAATGACTGAGCCGTAAGATAACAATCACTTCCTATCAGAAAAGATCACTTTCATTTATCTAAACAGGAAGGAGTTTATCAATAAGGGTCGAGAAGTTTTTCTCAAATTCAAAAATAAAGGAAGTGATCGGTATGATTTTTATTCAGCAAGTGTACGAGGATGCAGACATTAAAAGTGAGTATGTCAGATGTCCTTCGTGCAAACGTGGTAGGCTCTGCGACAAGCCTAAAGGAGACATAGCAACGGTGATCGCTCTAAAGACCGATCATCAGGAAAAGACAGGCAGTAAGATTATACTGAAATGTCCCAAGTGTTCTCAAAAGTTTCTCATTCACTTTTCAAAAGAGTGAGCAAATAAAATTTAATAGCTATTGTTAACTATTAATACGTTTCGTACATAGCATTCCATCCGCCGGACACGCTGATCATAGATCAGTAAAGCAAGCCGGAAAAGAGCTTATATCCACCCGCAAGGGTGAGAATACTGACTATCGAGATAGGGCATGACAAACAGCTTTTTAGGTTGTTTTTGTCATGCCCATTTTTTATTGCATCCTTTCTGCCTAAAAAGCAGAAAGGATTTTTTATGTTTAGGAGTTGGCTTTGCTACATAGCTAAGTACCCGTGATCTCCGATTTTTGAACTCGAACCAATCAAATTCAAAAATCAAAAGGAGATCACAAGAATGATTAAAGTATTTTATATCGAAGATAACAACGGACAGTACGTTTCCGCAGATGGAAGCAAGAGATGGACACGCCTCACCGGACAGGCTCTGTATGACTTCTTACAGACCGAGAGAGGAAAGAAAACCTACTTCTTTGTCGATACCGATGACAACGGTGTTGCAATTGGTGTGGAGATCACGAACAAAGATCAGCAGGTCATGTTTGAAACAGACAAGCGCCGTCGCCGCTATGTTTCGGAATCGCAAAAAGAATCGGGGTACATAACAGTATCCTTTGACTACTTCGAAACGGAAGATGGGACAAGCACCGGCGATGAAGTTATCCCTAATGATGATGACAGCATTGAAGAAGATGTACTTCGTCAGTTTGACCTTGAAACTCTCCGCAGAGCACTTGATACGCTCACGGAAGACGAGTATGCCCTGATCTGTGCATTGTTTTTGCAAGATGAACCGATGACGGAAAGCGAATATGCAGTCCGAAGAGGTACAACACAGCAAGCGATAAATAAGCGCAAAAAAACGATTTTGAAAAAACTTAGAAATTATTTTTAATTTCTTGGTTGTTAAATCGAAAAAAATTGCCCAATAAAGGATGAGAGGACAAAACAGCTCCTCTCGTGATCCTTGACAAAATTAAATATACCTGCAACAGATACATTGCCGTTATTGTCAGGTGATAGCGACAAGCGACATTCCCAAGGCACAGCTCCTTTTCGAAGGAGCTGTGCTCGTTGGGAAAATTTTCGGACGGCTTCCGAGAAGAGCGAAGACAAGTAACGGTTACAATGATACTTCCGTAGCGAAAGCGCGGCTTCCGGAGTACCCGGGGGTGGTGAGAGTCCAATGAGAAAGATCAGCCATCTTTCGTCTGTTGTCTGCCTATGCCGAGGGGTTAAGAACGAATACGGCACATAATTAACGCAAAACGAATTTGGGATCGGTGCCAACACCGCCGATCCCTCTTACATAACACGAAGGAGGTATCGCCATGATTAAACGAGGCGACGTGTACTATGCAGACCTTGATCCTGTTATCGGTTCTGAACAAAAAGGACACAGGCCCATAATTGTGATTCAGAACGATATTGGTAATCTGTATAGCCCCACGACCATTGCTGCTATGGTAACAAGCAGTCAGAAAAAGAAGCTACCTACCCACGTACATGTCAAAGACGAAAGCTCGGGCTTGTCCGAAGATTCCATCGTAATGCTCGAGCAGATCAGAACCATTGATAAGCAAAGGCTTTGTTCGATGATCGGACACGTGAGCGACAAAACAATGGCACTGATCGAGGACGCAGCCCTTTGTAGTCTCGGAATCGTAAGGTAACCAGGGAGGATAACAAAATGTACTATAAAAACAAGACGCATCAGAGAATCTTCGAAGAGCAGGTCAACGGCAATCCTTGTAAATGCCCCAATGAATACCTTGCAGTTCTTTATTTACTTACTGCCGACCGAGATCTGTGGAGGGCAGCCAAGTATGAGATCGAACGAAAAGTGATCGACTTTTCCAAGATCCGTCCAAAGGAATACACCACAAACAACTATACCGTGTTCATCGTTGCCAAGGATATCTACCACGGCGAGACGCACATTACACTCAAAGATATCTGTGATCGATATCTTGTACCCGACAAGCTGTTTGATCTGTTCCTAACAGCAATTCAAATCTGCAGGTTAGGTTACACCTATACCGGCATTGAAAAAGTGTTCAACTGAGTTGGACACATACATAGCGAAAAGGAGGAAATCGCATGAATGAAACCGTATATAAAACTTTTGATGAACTTCCGATGTTCCTCAATGTCGCAACCGTTGCCAAGCTCTTTGGAATCTCCCAGTCATCGGGATATGAGCTGATGCATGAGAAGGAATTTCCTTCAATTAAGATCGGCAGCAGAATCCTCGTTCCGAGAGACAAGCTCAAGGAATGGGTGGAAAATAAGATGATGCAGTAAACAAAGAAAGAGTCTAAAATGATAAAGTTTCTTGAACTGCCGATTCTGCCTGGACTTTGAGAAAGGTTAGTGATATTGTGTTGAACTAAAACAGGAGGTATCAACATGGGAAGCAAACGAGCGAACGGCGAAGGCACCGTTCGAAAAAGAAAGGACGGACGATGGGAAGGCTTCATCACCGTCGGACATAAAGAAAACGGAAAACCAATTTACAAATCTGTGTTTGCAAAGACTCAGAAAGAGTTGATGCCCAAGCTCAGAAAGCTCATTGAAGATTATAAAGGCGTCGAGCTTACGGAAGAAAGCTCCATGACGGTTCGTGAGTGGCTGGATAAGTGGCTGAAGGAATATGCAGAGCCAAAGCTAAGACCATCCACGCTGAAAAGCTATCGATACGAATGCGAAAAGATCTGCGAGTACATCGGCGATAAGCAAGTAAAGCTTCTTACAACCGCAGACTGTCAGCGAATGTATAACAAATTCAAGAAGTCCGGACGGACAAAAAATGTTGCAGAGCTTGGCCCCGAAATGTCAGACTCGACTGTTCGCAGACTTCATATGATGTTTCATGAAGCGATGGAAGCAGCACAAAGAAAGCGACTGATTGCAATTAACCCAACCGAAGGAACGGTAGTGCCTGGGTGCAATTATAAGGAAATGACTGTTCTCAATGAGGAACAGTTAGAAAAATATATGGATGCCATAACAAAGGATCCCGTATGGCACGACTTCTTCTATCTCGAACTGACTACCGGTCTCAGACTCGGAGAAATCTGCGGTCTTCGTTGGGAGGACTTCGATGAAAAGAAAGGAACACTCAAGATACAACGCTCCTTGGGAAGAGTTGTCAAAGGAAAAGCACACCTCGGGGATCCTAAGACTGAAAAAGGCAAAAGAACGATACATCTGCCCGAAAGTACATACCAAGTGCTATTGGAGCGCAAAGGAAAGGTCAATAGCGACTGGGTATTTCCGAGTATTAAATACAACGGACAACCGACCGCACCGAGTGCAGCGTATCATCGGCACAAACAGATATTAACGGATCTTGATTTGCCGTCGATACGCTTCCACGACCTGCGTCACACCTTCGCAACACACGCAATCAAAAGCGGTGTCGATGCAAAAACGCTGTCGGGTATTCTCGGTCACACGAACGCATCGTTCACACTCGACACCTACACCCACGTCACAAACGATATGCAATTCCGAGCCTCGGAGATCGTGGGTGACTTTATGGAAGAAATACTCGGAAAGGATTTAATGCCGTGGCTGGAAGAAGAAAAAACGGAACCGGTACTATAAGGGAACGCAAAGACGGCCGATGGGAAGGCCGAATCATTATCGGCTATGACGATAACGGAAAGGCAAAAACCAAGAGCGTCTTTGGAGCCACCAAAACAGAATGCGCAAAAAAGCTCAAGGAGCTTCAGGGAGAAACCTATCACATAACAGGTAGGCTTCCTACTCAGGCAAAATCAAGCATGAGCTTCGGCGAATGGATGGATCTTTGGTACCGACATTATTGCAAGCAAACGATAAGAGAAACAACCCGTACAAGCTATGAGAACAGAATCTATCAGCATATCATTCCCGAAATCGGAAGCATCGCGTTAGACAAGCTGACTCAGAATGACCTGCAAGACTTCTACACACGTCTGAAGGTCTCCGGTAGGCTTCAGTACGAGGATCAGCAAGGCAAAGGACTCTCCGACCGTATGGTGAGAGGATGCCATGCAAGCTGCCGTATGGCCCTTGAAAAGGCTGTGAAGGAAGGTCTCATTACTATGAACCCCGCAATCGGCTGCAAGCTTCCTCCGAAGAAGGCAAGAGAGATGCAGGTGCTCACTCACGATGAAATGCAAAGATTTCTGATACAAGCAAAGCACGACGGATACTACGAAATCTTTCTGCTCGACCTCTCGACAGGTCTTCGTCGCGGAGAGCTGATGGGACTGCAATGGAAAGACTTGAATATGACTACCGGCGAGCTACGCATCGAGCGTCAGGTAAGCAGAGTAAACGGTGAGCTGAAAACCTTTCCCCCGAAAACAAAATCCTCAATTCGGACGATCGTTCTGCCGCAATCTGTGCTGAAAATGCTGAAGGCATATCAGCCGAGCACCAACGGATCAAAATGGATTTTTCCATCGCCTGTGAAAACGGAAGACTCCCCAAGAGATCCTCATACGGTTTACAGCAAGATGCAGCTCGTACTGCAACGCGCGGAATGCAAACGTATTCGCTTCCATGATCTGCGACATACCTTCGCTACGATGGCACTTGAACACGGTATGGATGTAAAAACACTATCAGCGATGATCGGTCATGTCTCGTCCGCAACTACGCTGGACATCTACAGTCATATCACCACGGAGATGGAGATAAATGCTGCTCAGAAGATCGATAAGGGCATCGGACGTGCAAACACCGCTGTAAAAGAGAGCGACGTTCCGAAGCCCGAAAAACGCGAGAGCACCAAGTTCAAGCCCAAAGGCCCCGTGTTCAAGCCTTACGAGGGCAAGATCCGTAAAAGCGGAACCGGAGGGATCTATCAGATTAATGATCATCTTTGGGAAGGTCGATTCACTCCGACCAATGCCCAGGGGAAGCGCGAAGCTCATAACGTGTACGCCAAAACAAGAGAAGAATGCGAACGGCTCCTCGATGAAATGATCGTGGAGGTTCGTCAGCAAATACAAGCAGAGAAAGAACAGATGAAAGGCATGAGCCTGTAACAAAACTACAGCGCCGAGACATTTGCTCTCGGCGCTGTTTTCACTTGGAGGAAAAATGAAATACGATACAACAGGAATGGACGTGGCATACGTTCAAAGTTTATATCCAAACGAAAGCCCCGAAGTAATAATCAAAGCAATGCTCTTTGTAAGAGAGAATGGATATCCCAAAAAGATTGGAATCATTGCATGGTTTGATTTTATCCTACATATCATAAGAGATATTGTACGTCTGCATGCAACAAAGTAAGAGAACGCCGAAAGTGAGGAAAACCACTTTCGGCGTTTGTCATTTCTTATTTTGGTTATCCATCTACCGCAGGTTCGTCAACGAGATCATCAGGAAGGGGTACAAGAAGTGCACCGATATGAACCGAAGTAACATCGGAGCGCATGGTCAACTCCTTAATTGCCTCCATATTGATGTTTTCTCTTTTAACGGACACGACCGTTCTTGTAGGATAGTTCCATTGATCGAAACTTGCATAGTGCATATCCTCAAGGTCTTCTTCCGTGAGGTGTACTTCGCTGTAAATGATGAACTGTAAAAGATCGTTGTTAGTAACAAGTACCTGGATTGCATCTGCGACATCAGCATCCGTATTAATATTTCCGCTTACACCATCAAAGCGAATCTTATCGATTACGAAACCCGTAACAGAATCGTCAACAGTCGGAGTATTAGTGCTTGAAATGTCAAACGCAGAACGCCTTGCAAGGCTCAACATATAATTCTCTTTATTGTTCACTTTCAAATTTGCAAGTTCATCTTTCTGTACGAACAAGAAGACGAGGTTGTTACGAACTTTTATACAAGCACCGGCACTTACAAAGATATCTTCTACTTCGTCAACATAACTCGCGTTATATGCCTTAATCAATTCATCTGTTTCCTTAGAAATTTCAGTAAAACGATTTTGGCAAACAGTATAGTCTTCATTCAATAGATCTGTTTGAACTTCTCCGTTGACAATATACTTTGCAATAAAATCCTCACCGTAAAACGCAACTCTTTCATCGTAAAGTGACTTTGCCCATTTCTCACCATCGGGAGTTCCTGTCGTATAAAGCAGCTCACCGTACTTCAGCCATTCGCCTTCTTTGTGGAAGTCAATTAGCTTGCCGGAAAGAAGATTCAATTCATCACGTTCTGCACGAAGCTTAGCAAGGGTTGTTCCTTTATATTCGAAGGAATCCAATTCGGTAGAATTGTTTTTCTTTACAACAATAGCAATAAAATCTGTCTTGTCAGCACGGTTCAAAACCTCGTACAGAGAGTAGTCCATCGACCAACCATTCCACGTGACAAATGCATTGGCATCGTCCGGATCTTCATTGGACTGACCGTTAGCTGCCCATATTATTTTGTCAATATCGGTAGGAAGGATATTATCAACAATGGACGGTTCAACGTTGTTAAATAGCTTCATGATTGACGGAGCACCGAAGATGCCTCCAACGATCAAGAGAAGGCAAGCAGCTACCGCTACATAGGATTGCCAACGAAAAGCAATAGGCTTCTTTGTTTTTGCTTTGGTGATTCCTGTTTTGGCGTACACTTTGTTCTTGATAGAGGAAAGTGTATCAGCCGAAACATCAGACGCAGCGTTTTGACTCACGAGGTTTTCAAGCTCGTTTGCATTTGCTTCGTCGAAAATATTATTTAGTGTTTTTTTCATACCTCATTACCTCCAAACAATTTACGAAGTTTGTTTAAGGCTCTGTGTGTTCGGGTATCAACATTTGATACGGTCAGACCGACAGCCTTGGCTATATCCTTGGAGGACTCTCCGTAATAAAACTTACGGAAAATGATACTCGAGTCCGGCTCACCGAGATCCTCGACAGCCTTGATAACTTCGCGCCGTAGTTCATCTTCGGCAAGCTCGCTGTCGATCATCACGTCATCTGCAACCTGCAACAGCGACTGTTCATCATCGAGGGAAATGCCTCCCTCGAGGTTTCGTCTCTTGGAAACATTGATTGCTTGGTTGCGTGCGATGACGCATAGATAGGTTTTAATACTCGATATCTTAGGATCATAGTCGGACAGCTCCGCATAAAATTTGCTGAACACGTCTGCCACACAGTCTTCAATATCGGATGATACATAATAAGAATCGTCAAGTTTGCTTTTGACAACAGCATAAACAAGACCTGTGTACTGATTCATTAATTGTTCCATTCCGGCGTTCGGGTCTTTATGTAGTAGTCGAAGTAACTTGTTATCCTCCATATTCTCACCTCTGTCTTTGAATCGATTCACTATTATATACAATCGAGAACGCAAAATCTTACACTTCTACTTGAACCTATATAAAATTTTATCAAAAAAATTTAATTTGGCAAGTTTCGAAGGAGAAAAGAGAAAAGGCGTCGATCAGCATTGAAAAGTCGATTTTTTGACCAGTTCTGTACTGGTCAAATTGTGGTCAAAAATTTCTGCGAAATCAAAAATTGTGCAGAATATTGAAAAAATGACCGTTTTCAAGGGGTTTAAGCCTTAAAAACGGTCGATTTTTGGTCGAAGTGACAGGACTCGAACCTGCAGCATCCTGGTCCCAAACCAGGCGCGCTACCAATTGCGCTACACCTCGATGGTGAAAAAACTTATGAAATTGTAGTTCTCACAGAACTGGTCAAAATTGTGGTCAAACCACTTTTGCGAGGGTAGGCCAAACGGCAAATGCTCGTTTTTCCTCCGTTTTTCTCGCGTTTCCTCGCTTTTTTGAAGAGGGGATCGGGTAGCGACCTTTAGCTCCCAAACCAGGCGCCCTACCAACTGGGCCACACCCGGATATGAAGTTAAGAGAAAATGCTCGTTGTGGTCAAATATGTGGTCAAGGAAATTCTACCACATTTTCTAAGAACTTTCAACGGCGGTATTTGCGGGGTTTTGCGAAGATAAAAGGGAGTATCCAATATTTGAAGCAATCGAACCAATTTGGTGTTCCAGCTCCCAAACCAGGCGCCCTACCAACTGGGCCACACCCGGATACGAATGACATTATACACGATGTCAGCCGAAAAAGCAATCACAATTTAGCAAAATCAACACCGCAGCCAAGATATTGTGTTTTTATAGAATAAGCCGGGCAGGCACATTTACAGCGCCTGCCCGGCGTGTCAATAAAACGACGGATATTAGTATTTCGAGTCTTTCGAAATCGAATACTGTCCTTCTCTTTCCAACCATTTGGCCATTGCCCACGCTTCCTCAAAGCGAACATTTGCCATTGTGAGTCCATAGGCACGGCACAGCCGCTCAAATTCCTGATAAGTATCAGGGCGCTTCGTGAACAATATCCACATTAGAGCAGCTTCAGCAGTAAGAAATGTTTTGCCGCCCTGTTTATGTGAAGGGCGCTTGATAACATTACACCTTCTGCACCGCAATGTAAGGTTGTCAAGCGTGTTAGCTGCGTCACCAAGTTCTTCTTTGGGAATTACGTGATCTGCCTGGAGTTCTAATCGGGTTCCGCAATCAGCGCACTTACCGGATTGTTCAAAATGCCATTTGCGGACAGCTGCCCAACACTTTCCCTTTGGGTAATGAGATTGAAATGATTTATTGCTGGCAACAGAAGTTCCTACCTGCGAGGGATTTAAGTGGCCGAGAACAAGGGAGGCAAGTTCTTTATACTTGACCATGCCGGTATCGACTAAATACTGTATAAGATATTTCCATTCCTCCTCTGTCCAATCCCTGTCAGCTTCAGGGAAAGCCTTCATTGTTTCGTAGTTTGTCATAGTGATTGTCCTCCTATTGTGATACGCTCTTCAAATTCAGAAATGAACTCGACTAAGCTCATCCCTAAACAAAGGCAAATTTTTCTGATCTCAATGACATCAAGACGCTTTTGACATTGCTCATACTTGCTGATATAAGTTTGGCTGCAACCAAGGTGCATGGCTAATTCCTGCTGTGTCATTTTTGATCGCAGCCTGCAATTTTTTAGGCAATCAATAAGCACCCGATATTCAGGTTCATAAATAATACTCATATGCTTTACCTCCTGGATTATTCTACACTTATCTTAACATAACACTATAATTATTCCAAAATAGAATATTGACATTTCAACCTAAGTGAGGTAAAATGTAAACGTTATGGGGGTATAGATCATGATCAATAAAATAGTTGATAATTTCGTTACATTTCTTCCGTGCTCTTGGGAACCCACCATTGAACAGCTTACCACGTTACAAGAGCTTATATCATACGCCGGAAAAATGGGCTATGAAGTGTCGTTAAGCAATGCAAAAGTTGTATTTGTGGAAGCGGTAAACCAAAAATTGAATTTAAATAATTCCACATACAAGGATTTGCTGCATGACGCATTTTTGGATAATATTAAGCTCAATTACATCCAAAAGAACAAGATTAAAGTCATGCTTGATTCGTCCGATAAAGCCGCATACATTCAATTCCTTATCAATCACAATATGTATACAGAACGGATGGAAAAAGCGTTTACTCCTGTTAACACACAAGCAACATTTCAGATGCTTAACGATATTATCCGGACTGATAAACAATATCCGGATGTCCTTTCCTCTATTTTTTCTCGATTTTGTTTTAATCTTTTTCCGCCAAATTGCGTTTATAGTTTTTTTTCAAAAAAACCAAATGCCAAGAGTGATTTTTTTGATTTCATTACTGCAGTGTACCCGGATTTAAGTGATCGGACAAACGCATTATCGATTATTGATGTTTCCGCTGATCTGTTTTTTGATGGGTATCTTACTGGGTGCAACAAAGTATTGAACGCGATAAAAAAAGCATATCAGTATATGAATAATCATTGTGACTTAGCAATCATTATTCCACCGCTAACGGTGAATTCCGATGACGTTCAATGGAAATTGTATGCAGACTGTATACTCTTTGCAGAGAAGCATTTAAAAGAAAAAATCGACAAGCCCTATTTTAGATGGCAAAAAATAGGGAATCAAACGAAAGAATATATTTCATCGATCGTGCCATTCAATGCTGAATTTGAGTACGCATTTCAAGGTTTTGTTTTCAAAGACTGTTTTGTAGTCCAAAATGAAGATGATCCTTATTCGTTACTGCTGCTCTTTGAAAAAAACCGACGTGACGAACGGGTAATTAACTGCCCCGCATGCAGAACACAAAATGTGCAAGGTAATTCGTATCCTATTCTCAATGTGAGAAGCTGGGAATGTGAAAATCCGTTATGCCCGGATCGCAGCAAGTATAACAGGGGCAAGCGTTATGCGTATATGTCATTATTTAGACAGAAAGAGATGATGAATGACGAAAATATTATCGCAGACACATCCATTTCAAAGTGGCATCTGGACTGTCAAAAACATGCGACGAAAGAAGAAATGATCGAAATGATCATTCGACATTACAGTTGCTATGGCGACGGAATTACTGTTACCTCCCAAAGCACATTTGAAGGTAATCTGTTTGGCAGACTGGTTCGCACGGAAGCATTTATATCACCCGATGTTGATTTATTATCGCCTTTTAAAAATTCATCTTATTTCTATCGCTATATGCAATACAACGATAGAGATTTAGATGCTGCAGAGGAGTGGGAGTGTGATAAAGCTAGAGTGTACCATGGTGATGCACTTGATGTTTTACGTGGTTTTGCATCCGACGTGTTTTCGGGTGTCGTTACATCACCTCCATATTACAATGCGAAATGCTACTCACAGTGGCCAAATATTTATTGTTATTTATTTGACATGTACAACATCCATCGAGAAGTTTTCCGCACGATGAAAACCGGAGGGATCTATCTGTTCAACATTTTTGACTACTTTGATAATGAGAACAATGTAGTCTTGTCCGCTATGGGCAATAAGCGCATGATTCTTGGTGCCTATATGATAGATATGTTTGAACGTATTGGTTTCACCCTTCGCGGAAATATCATTTGGAATAAGGGGGAAATTCAGGGGAATAGGAGTTTCAATCAAGGGAATCTAACGCCCTATTATCAAGCACCATTAAACTGTTGGGAACACATAATAATTTTATCAAAGGGAACGCCTAACCGGAAATTTGAAGCGCTATGCTCGCACATAGAAGATATAAAACCTGTTATCAAAATCATTCGCGGCAAAAATATTCTTGGACACGATGCACCATATCCGCAAGATATACCCAATCTTCTTTTGCGGTGTATGGATAAGGATGATGTGGTATTGGATCCTTTTCTTGGGAGTGGAACCACATGTCTAGCAGCAAACATGCATGGCATCAAATCTGTCGGAATCGAAAAAAACAGGAAGTATTTTGAGCTGTGCCAATCGATACTGTAGTGAAATCGACGTGCCGGAAATTGTTTCGGAAATGTAAATTTTTAAGACATCCGGTGATCGTTCATTTCTTCTTCAAGATTTCATAGTATTCTATCAAAAAAGAAATAGGAGGAATGGAACTATGCATGGTCCAGGCGGACATCCAGGCGGCCCCGGCGGCCATCGGGGCGGACACAGGCCACCAATGGGCGGCGGTATGCACCATCGGCCACCAATGGGCGGCGGCATGCACCACCAGCCTCCGATGGGCGGCGGATGGGGGCACAGGCCGCCACGTCGGCCAATGGGATGCTGTGGCTGCCTTTTTCCGGTGATCGGAGTAGTCGTGGCAATGATTGCTGGTATTCTGATACTGCTGTGACAAAATTGGAGCTGCTGTGAATTTCAGAACATAAAACATATAGACGTTATTAGAAGATGAGGATTGTCTTAGAGACACAACAACTTTTGCTTTATCGTCTATGACTTGAACAATCGACGGTATAAAATATTTAGACGAATAATATCGTCGAAATTTCTCTATAGTTTTGCCTGATGCTGCTAACCATATCGTCGATGTTGCTCTGCATCGCTTGTGGTACGAACATCAAGTAAACGGATATTCCTATTGGACAAAAACACATCCATCATTCTACGTACGAACCGATGGATGTGTTTGTTGTTTATTTGATTTCCTGTTCCAGCGCATCGAACTCTGGAGTAGAGAAGAATTCGCCCAGAGTGATTTCCAGTCCGTCACATAGCTTTTTGATTGTGACTGTTCCGGGATTCTGGCTCTCGCCGTTGAGGATGCTTTTGACTGTTGCCTGCGGCACAGCGGAGATTGAGCAGAGCTTGTTGACGGTGATGCCCCGCTCTTTGCACAGACCTTTTATTCGGTTTGCAATAGCTTCTCGTGTGTCCATGTGCAGCCCTCCGGATGATTTATCACTACAATGATAAACCAAACCGAAGCACAATATTAGTGATAGCTCACTAAGCAGACTTGAAAAGCAAAATAATTATGCTATTATAGTGATGTATCACTACAAAGGAGGCCGGGTTATGGACTGGATAGAAGCAGATCCAATACCAACAGTTTGCCAAGAATGTCAAGAGGAGGATTGCTATAATTGCGATACTGCCGGTGAGCGTTGGCAACTGTCCAGGGATGATGAATTAAGGCTGCGACGTAAGCAGTTGGTCAAAGCCATCGAGCGCCTGAAGCGCGAGATTGACGCTATCGACATGGAACTGCTGCCTTTTACTGATGAACAAAGAGCGGCACTGTGTAGTAATGCAGAAATGACCTACGATCTGTTTTGGGCGTGCTTGCAGGTTTGCTTTGATTATGGCAATATGGCAATGTATCGAAGTATTTGGAATGCCTATCCGAATTATTCGAAAAATATAAGACATCACATGGAAAATTCGTTGTTGTAACATGATTTCCACACCTTACCGAAAGGGATTATCTTGTTTGTTTCCCCCTAAAGCCATTGTTAACTAAAACCTCCCCTTATACCGAATGATGTAAGGGGAGGTTCTTCTATGCAATATCATAATTATACATTGAAGCGATCATACCGTTCATAGCAGTCCAGGCACAGCTTCTTCTCACCGGACAGGCGGATCCAGTTGGCACCGGCCACTTCGCCACAACAGTCACAGACGAAGGAGTTAAACAGTCGGGCCTTTTCCGGAACTGCGATGGTGGTTTGCTTCACCTCGAACATCTCCTCCGGCTGACACGCCTGATAGTAAGCAAAGCTTTCCTCTTTGCTCATGGACGGACGGGGGTTCAGCACAAGCCGGACGGAAGCGCCGGTCTTGCGGTTATAAAAGGAGTAGGCGGATTTACCCCGCATATGAAACAACAGATTGCCCTTGCCGATACTGCATCCCAGCATCACCTGAATGGCATCAATGCCGCAGGCATCGTTTTCAGCGATACACACCACCTGCTCGTCATCGGAAAATTCCAGCTTCAGCAGCTTTATGGCATACAGCGCTGCCTTGTAGCCGATGGTCAGGCCGCCACATTCGTGACCGTGAAAGGCCACGCAATCATTCCAAGTTTTCATATTCTTCACTCCATTATCACGATTTTTCTGCCCTCGATGTCCAGCACCCGGGCTTTGATGCCGTAAACGTCGTTCAAGGATTCTGCGGTGACGGTTTCGATACCGCCGTAGCTGTATCCCTCACCAGCTTTCAGGAAGTAAAATTTGTCACAGAACCGTAGTGCCAAATTCAGGTCATGGATGACGGTAATAACCGTAAAACCCTGCTCTTTTGCCAATTCCTGCACCAGAGCCATCATTTCGTACTGATTTTTGGGGTCTAAATTGCTGGTGGGCTCATCCAGAAGCAATAGTTTCGGCTCAGCAACCAAAGCTCTGGCCAGCATGACTTTTTGCAGCTCGCCGCCGGATAACTCATCCAGATACCGCATCTGAAAATCCAGCAAGCCTACACGCTCTATGATCCGGGTGCAAATATCCAAATCCTCCTGACTGACGGACCATGTGATATAGGGCTTCCTGCCCAACAAAACACAATCGAACACCGTGCTGTGGGTCAGCTCGTTTTTCTGCGCCACATAGGAAACGGTACGAGCCAGTTCGTTGCGGGTCATTTGAAAGGCGTTCTTGCCGTCGATGGTCAAGCTACCGCTTTTGGGTTTGCGGATCCGGTTCAGGCAGGTGACAAGGGTGCTTTTACCTGCGCCATTATTGCCCAGCAAGCCTACCACTTCGCCACGTTCAGCGGTAAAGCCCACACCCTTTAGAATGTCCCCATCGGGATAAGAAAAGGAAATATCTTTGATCTCAATCATTTCCGCTTTCCTCCTTTGATGATCAGATAGAGGAACAACGGCGCTCCAAGGAAAGAGGTCAGTGCACCGATGGGCAGCACCGTAGGAGAAAGCAGCATTCGGGAAACGATGTCCGACAGCAGCAACAAAACACCGCCGCACAGAGCACTGCAAGGAATCAGGAAACGGTAATCGTTGCCCACAAACCGACGCATAATGTGGGCGGCAATCAGACCGATAAAGCTGATACAGCCAACAAATGCCACGGCTACAGAGGAGATCAGAGCGCACAGTGCCATGCTCAGCACGATCAGCCGGTCTACGGGAACGCCAAGGCTCTTTGCGGTGCGGGTGCCGCCTTCCATAGCGTTGTAATTCCAGCGGTTGTAGTAGAAAAACACAAACGCGCCAAAGGTCAGGGCGGTAATGATGGCGATTTCCGTCCAACCGGCTCTGCCCAGACTGCCAAAAGTCCAGTAGACCACGGTGGCAACCATCACATCATCGCAAAAATACTGCACCAAAGCCGTTCCGCCGGTGAACATGGAGCTGATGGCCACGCCGGCAAGAACCATGGTCGCAGGGCTTGTGCCACGGAAACGGGCAAGCCCCAGAATCACAGCCGTGGTGGCAATGCCGCCCAGAAAGGCGCAAAGTGTCACCATGGCAGGATTCGTCACCGTTAACGCCGAGGTCGCTCCGCCGGCATTGACCTGAATTCCTGCGCCAAAATACACGATGGCAACGGCCGCACCGAAGGATGCGCCCTGGGAAACACCAAGCGTGGATGCAGATGCCAAGGGATTTCGCAACACATTCTGCATCACGCAGCCGCTGAGCGCCAGCGCCATGCCCACCACCGTGGCAGTGACCACTCTGGGCATTCGCACGTTCCAAATGATGGCATTTTGCTGCCGGTTGCCGCCGCCGAAAACCGTCCGAAGAATGTCCAAAACGGACAGATTGGCAGAGCCTGCGGATAGTGACGCAATGGCTGATGCGAAAAGCAGACCGACCATCACCAGCAGAACAATCCACTTTTTTCGTATGTACTTGTTGTATGCGGTAAGATCGGTCTGTTTCATTTTATTTACCGAGGGTCAGCTTGCCGTAGTACAAGCCACCTTGTTCCATTTCCTCAAAGAAGTTTTCGCCCAGCATGGTCTGCAGGATTTCAGCACCGATGCTTTCCATCTTCACATCGGCAAAGGCATCGGGATACAGCACAATACCTGCATAGTAGGCATCCATCAGGGCATAGGTCACATTGGTGCCGCAGTTATTAAAGGAGGGCATGGTGTAGACATTCCCATCCTGCACCGCCCGCAGGGCATCGAAATAACCGGGGTTGGTCTTGTATTCGTCATTTACAAGATCCATATTGCCCGGATCCAGGAAAATCACATCCGGGTCCCACTGCACGATCTTTTCCAGATCGGTTTCAAAGTAATTGGTATCCTTCACCTCGTCGGCTACATTCAACGCATTGACGCCCATGAAGGGGCCGAAATTGGCATAGGTGCCGGCAAAGCCATGGCGGCCGGAGAAGGTAACGGCACCGGTGTAAGCGGACTTTTTTTCGCCGTCAGGAATGTCCTTGGTTCGGTCATTCAAGTCCTTTTTGCAGTCATCAATGAACTTCAGTACCGTTTCGCACCGCTCCTGAGCGTCCACCACCTCCGCAAAGACACGCATGGCGGTGTAGAAGCTTTCGTCCACGAAATTGATGCTCAAATAACGGACACAGACCACGGGAATGCCGGTTTGATTCTGCAATTCCTCAGCGGCTTCCTGAGAAAAGCCTGCCAAAATCACATCCGGCTGTACTTCAATGATCTGCTCGGCATAGCCGTTGTTGGCCCCGCTGCCGCCGCCTGCACCCACAGCGGGCAGATCCTTGATGTCATCATGATAAACCATGGTGTAATCACGCAGCACAGTCTGGGCTTTCTTGTCATGATCCTCTGCGCCAACCAGCATATCCATCACACCAAGGTAAGCAGCAATGCGCGGTGCGCCGGACCCAAGACAAACAATGTTTTCAACGGTTTCGGGGATTTCAACTTCCCGTCCCCAAGTGTCTCTGACAATGCGGGTAGCACCGGCCGCTCCATCAGGAGCGGAGCATCCGGCAAACAGACTCAGGCAGAAAACGGCTGCCAAAAGTAGGGAAATCAGCTTTTTCATAACATACCTCTTTCTTTTTCCGGCAGGCTGTGCTATGATAACGAAGCCCACCTTTATTTGACGATTTGGGTCGGCACGCCCCGGTGTGGTTGCAGCCATGCCGGGGCACCTTTACGTCGAATTATAGCGCATCCCCCCACCGGCTACAAGCCCGGTGGGGGGATATTTTTTACTAATAGTAGTGGAACAGTAATGTTCCCGGTGTGAGAGCACTGGAAAAAGTTGTGCTGCATGCGGGACAGGTCAAACCCGCACCTTATGGCATTTAAAGCCGAGCCCTATGGTGGGAGTAAACCCGTGGCCTTTGCGAAGGGCCGGAAATTCGCACCTTTATGGCGTTTAAAGCCAAGGCTGACAACCAGCAGAAAACTCTCAACCCCACAACAACAGAGGGATGACAATCCATTCCTCCTTCCATAATAAAGTTCCCGCAGAACGGTTTCAAAGCCGCCCTGCGGGTTTTTGATTTTAACAGGCACATTTATTGAGCCAAAAGTGCATAGAGCCTGCTCCAGTATTTTATAGGATCGCTTTCGGTATCAACAACGCGCTTCGCATAGACTGCACCTACTTTCAAATACGAAGGCTCTGCATGCAATGGCAGCACTTCACAAGTTCCTTGCGTTATCCCATACTGCTCAATAATCTCATCGGATACCTGCAGAAACGACAGGCAGTGATTGACATCAGCCAAATCGACAAACTGTTGAAAGGCTTCGATTCCCATTGCCTTAACAATAGCACTTTTGGCGTTGCATGTCCGCCGTGCGGCATACTCAATTATTGATGCTGTATAGTATATGTCGTCAAAATAATTTCTGTCCATTCCGCGGTGGCTTGCTCTTTCGTATTCCAGAGCCTCTTGTAATGCATCCATTATCTGCTCGTAGGAATCGACATTAGCAAAATTTGCTTTGATTTCTTCTAACGTTAAAGAAGATTCGAACGTCAAAGCATTTTCAGTCATTGCTGTCACCTCTCAACCATATAGCTCCCACATGGAGTTACCTTACGCCACATGCAGGCAGTTTCCGTCCTTACTGCTGCAGTGTAACTGTTATGACAGCTCATCATTTGCCCCTCCATTTGTTTTGGGTTCAATCATCTCCTCGGAGTAAAACTCCTTACCATCATCCAGACGCAAGCAAGCCAGTCTGCCGTATTTGCTGTAGTAATCATCAAGGTCCTCTGGAAATCCACTCCCACAATCAATTCCAATCCGGTTATCATCGTACCATATCTCCATGGGGATATGGGCATAATAGTTCATGGTAGGTGTATGATCAAATACCAGCGTATAGTCGCCATGGTGTTTGTCTAATGGCTGCCAGCGTTTACATACAGAAAACAAGGTGGGATCTCTATAAGAGTGACGGAAGTATTGGTATTCCTCCACTGGTGCGGCGTGGACCAGTTTGAAGTGCGTTCCGTTAACTTCTACATCATAATTTAGAGGCAGCGAGTGCAGATACTGGATGATATCTTCCCGAAGATCTTTGCGAATGCGCTTCCAATATTGGTGCGTCACTCTGCCGCCGTTGCGGTACCAAAACCGGGTTGCTTCAGCAGTATCCAGATCACTCAATTTTTCGTAAAAATCATAGGGACGGTTTAGGGCACGAAGCATCATATACTCGTGGTTTCCAAGGAGCATTTTTACATGCGGCATAGACATGATTTGTCGTAGGATGCGGATGCCATCCGGGTATCGATCAATCACATCGCCAAGGATGTAAAGCGTGTCTTTGGGCTGAAGATCAATCTGTTCCATGATGGAATTAAACCGGCGCATATTTCCGTGTATATCTGACATCACATAGGTCACGCAATCAATCCTCCTTCCACTTCCGTACATACTTTGAAGGAATCAATCTTCCTATCATGTATATTTCTTATTATTTGACCCGCTCTATTACAAAACTGTTGCTGATTCCAAATACTTTTCGAACAGCTTGCGCTTGATAAGCTTTTTTGTTCCTATATGCAACACAAAGGGACAGCTTGGTTGGGCCACGATATCCCTCAACCGGTTAGTACCGATTCCGGAGTATTTAGCGGCTTCTTCTATTGTTAAGTTTAGCTTTTCCCAGATTGGCACTTCCATATTATTCCTCCATAAACTTATTCCTTCGACATCCTCTGCAAGTAAACAGTATCCCTATTTTCGTATTGTGACGAATTGGTTGTCTCCTGTTTTTAGACACATATTGCTTGCGAGAGGGTTGGATCAATCTCCTGCAGCGGTCACACTGCCGTTCTACAGGAGATTCTTTCTGCTCCTTGAACCTAATTGTATTATTGATGAGGGGCAAATTTAGATATGGAAAGAAATATTAGAACAAAAAGATTTGCTGGCGCATTGTAAAATGAACCTGCAATAGAGACAACAAAATATCCATAGTGACGATCCAGTGGTAAAATTAAGCTAC
>CANBDB010000003.1 GCA_947367285.1 uncultured Clostridia bacterium
GGTACGCGAGCTGGGTTCAGAACGTCGTGAGACAGTTCGGTCCCTATCTGTCGTGGGCGTTGGATATTTGAGAGGAGTTGACCTTAGTACGAGAGGACCGGGTCGAACGTACCTCCGGTGCATCAGTTGTTCTGCCAAGGGCATAGCTGAGTAGCCGCGTACGGACGGGATAAACGCTGAAGGCATCTAAGCGTGAAGCCCACCTCAAGATTAGATATCCCTCTTAGCTTGACTAAGTAAGGGCACTTGAAGACTACGAGTTTGATAGGTCAGGGGTGTAAGTACAGTAATGTATTTAGCTGACTGATACTAATAGCCCGAGGGCTTGAACCTTCCTAAAGGTTACAAGCGTTAATCACAATTACTTGAGTTTCCTTATCCTCAATCCCACCTTCTTTATTCGGTTTTCAATGCTCAGTCGAGCAAAATATAAAGCACCTGATTTCAGGTGCTTTTTTTGTTTCTTATTCCTTTTGGGCAAGAAAAAGTACCGATAAGTCAAAAATCAACATTTAAATATTTTAATATGATATAATCCATATGAAATATATAACAAGGAGTTGATTTTGATGTCAGATAAAAGAAGATATTATATTGATAATATCCGTTCATGTGGTATAATATTGGTATTGATATATCATGTTTTTTACATTTACAACGGGATTGGAGTACTTGGAGGATTACCAATATCGCCAAGCATAGGAATTTTCGACGACTTTTTGACCATAGTATATCCGTGGATGATGATATTGTTGTTCGTCGCTGCGGGCATTGCGGCGAAATGCTCTCTTGAAAAGAGGACGGGCAAGCAATTTATAAGTGAGCGATTGCAAAAGCTGATCATTCCGTCGGTGCTCGGTCTCTTTGTTGTACATTGGGTGACGGGATACATAAATATGTATTTAGGTGGAGGACTTAGTACAATCCCGAGTTTTCTTGTGTATCCCATCTCTGTTTTATCGGGCTCGGGGCATTTATGGTTTGCACATGTGTTGTTTTTATATTCTGCGGTGCTTTTCTTGTTCAAAAATCCCATAGATAAACTAAAGAAATCGGGTGAGCGTGCGAATTTAATTATTTCCTTAGCGTTTGGAATATTGATATGGCTTGGAGCACAAACACTTAATATGCCCATAATTACGGTATACCGTTTTGGCATTTATTTTGTGGCATTTCTCATTGGTTACTGTGTTTTTTCACACGAAAGTATCATGGAAAAGCTTGAAAAATCCAGATACATTAGTTTGGCATTGACTATAGTATTTGGCGTTGTATATTTTGTTTTGTTTAGAAAAATGAATTATACCGAGCCGGTAGTTCTCAAGAACATCATTACTAATTTCTACGCGTGGTGTGCTGTGCTTGCGATATTTGGATTTGGAAGAAGATATCTCGATAAGGAAAATGCATTTAGTCGTTATTTAGCGACGAATTCATACGGATATTATGTTTTGCATTACCCGATACTTATGTGTTCGGCATATTTATTGCACATATATACTGATTTGGGTGTGCCGGCAAAGATATTTATAACCCTAATAATGGAGATTGTACTTACATTTGTGGCCAATGAAATTATAAAGAGGATACCACTGGTGCGATATCTTGTTTTGGGAATAAAAAGGAGAAAAAATGAAATTCAAATTGATAATTGACAAAGAATCGGACGAGGAGATTGTTGCGCGCGTACACGCGGAGAGCGAGCTCACGCGAGAGATAGAAAATTTAGTTTTATCTTGGGGCGGAAGCAATTTTTTGCTTGCGCATGATGGCGATGAGATGAGGCGCATAGCTTTTTCGGATATTGAGTGTATTACTGTTGAGGATAGGAAAACCATTATCGTTGACAAAAGGGGTATAAAATGCCGCGCTCGTGGACGGCTTTTTGAGATTGAAGAGCTTTTACCATCATATTTCGTTAGGATCAACAAGTCATCTATTGCGAATTTGCACATGATAAAGCGATTTAAGACGTCATTCAACGGCTCGGTTGATCTTGAATTTAATTGTGGATACGTTGATTACGTGTCGAGAAGATGTTTACCCGACGTAAAAAGGAGGTTTTTGAAATGAAAAAGTTTTTTAAAGAATTTTTGCACCGCGGCTTGATGTGCATGGGATTTGGGCCTATCGTTCTATCCATCATCTGGGGAATATTGTACACTTGCGGAGTGTTTGAAACTCTTACAGGAGTAGAGGTAGTGTATGGTGTGTTAGGTATAACCTTGCTCGCGTTTATTGCGGCAGGGGTAACTGCCGTTTACCAAATAGAGGAAATCCCACTGCTTTACAGCATTCTTGTACACGGTGCAACGCTTTACCTTGGCTATTTGACGATTTATTTAGTCAACGGATGGCTGAAAAACGGTGTTCTTCCATTGATTGTTTTTACGTTGATATTTGTTTTTGGATTTTTCTTGATATGGGCGATAGTTTATATTTTTATTAGAAAAGACATAGATAAAATGAATAAAAAAATTAGAAAAGGGTAGCTATTTGCTACCTTTTCTTTGTTAGTGTATTGACTTTTCCTGCCATTTTGGATATAATAAAAGCATAAAATGAGGTACTGTATACCTCAAATAAATTTTTGTGAGGAAAGTATGACTGAAGCGAGAATTGTAGAGCTTAAAAACAAAGCCAACGACATTAGAATTGGTATTATTGACGCAACTCACGCGGCAAAATCCGGACATCCGGGAGGTTCGCTTTCAATTGCGGACATTATGACTTATCTTTATTTCGAAAAAATGAATATTGATCCCACAAATCCCAAGATGGCGGACAGGGATAGATTCGTTCTCTCCAAGGGACACACTGCGCCTGCGCTTTATTCGACACTCGCGCATAGAGGATTTTTCCCCGTGGAAGATCTTTTGACTCTTAGAAAAATTGATTCCTACCTTCAGGGACATCCCGACATGAACAAGATTCCCGGTGTGGATATGTCCGCAGGATCTTTGGGTCTTGGCATCTCATCAGCTTGCGGTATGGCGCTTGCGGGTAAGATTGACGGCAAGGATTATCGCGTATACACAATGCTTGGCGACGGTGAAAGTGAGGAAGGTCAGGTTTGGGAGGCTGCTATGTTTGCATCCCACTATAAGCTCGACAATCTTTGTGTAATTCTCGACCTCAACGGTCTTCAAATTGACGGCCCCATCACCGAGGTTATGAATCCCATGCCTCACGATAAGAAGTTTGAGGCGTTTGGATTCCACGTTATCACTATTGACGGTCACAATATGGAAGAAATTGAAGCGGCTTTTGCCGAAGCAGAGACAGTAAAGGGCAAACCCACAGCGATTATTGCTAAAACCGTTAAGGGCAAGGGCGTTTCGTTCATGGAAAACTCGGTTAGCTGGCACGGCGCAGCTCCCAACGACGAGCAGCACGCTGCGGCTATTGCCGAGCTTAAAGAAAGATATATTTAATAGGAGGGCAGGACAATGGCAGACGTTAAGAAAATAGCAACAAGAGAAGCTTACGGCGCGGCGCTTTGCGAGTTTGCTCCCAAATATGATTTCGTTGTGCTCGACGCGGACCTCGCGGCAGCAACAAAAACGGGAATGTTCAAAAAGGCATATCCCGAAAGATTCTTTGACTGCGGTATCGCAGAGGGAAATATGATGAGTGTAGCGGCAGGAATTGCTTCCACCGGAAAAACAGTTTTTGCGTCATCCTTTGCTATGTTTGCGGCAGGACGTGCGTTTGAGCAGGTGAGAAACTCAATCGGTTACCCCCATCTCAACGTTAAAATCGGTGCAACTCACGGCGGTATCTCCGTTGGTGAGGACGGTGCAACACACCAGTGCAACGAGGATTTTGCAACAATGCGCTCCATTCCCGAAATGGTAGTTATCAATCCTTGCGACGCCGTTGAGGCTCGTGCGGCGGTTGAGGCGGCAATCCTTCACGACGGCCCTGTTTATATGAGATTTGGTAGATATGCGTGCCCCATTCTCAACGGTGAAGATTACAAATTTGAGCTTGGCAAGGGTGTATGTCTCGCGGATGGTAGCGACGTAACTATCGTTGCGACAGGACTTATGGTATCCATTGCGCTTGAGGCTCGCGAGCTTCTTGCAAAAGAGGGTATTTCTGCGCGAGTTGTTAACATTCACACAATCAAGCCCATTGATAAGGATATTATAGTTAAAGCGGCTCTCGAAACGGGTGCGCTTGTTACCGCTGAGGAGCACAATATCTATGGCGGTCTTGGCTCTGCAGTGGCAGAGGTGCTTGTTGAAAATTGCCCCGTACCCATGGCAAGAGTGGGTGTTGAGGACACTTTTGGACGTAGCGGCACAGTTCCTGCACTTCTTGAATATTACGGTCTTACCGCCGAGAATATGGCTAAGAAGGCTAAGGAAGTTATCGAGAGAAAATAAAAAGTTAGTTATAAAAATTGAGGTTTAAAATGCGTTATTTCAAGAACAAATTTTTTATAATTTGCTTGACCGTAGTGTTGTGCTTGACGGTCTTTTCCGTCGTGCTTGCGATCGGCGGCAACTCGTGGTTCTTGAAGGACGCGTTCAATGTTATTTCCACTCCCTTCAGGGCGGTGTTTAACTATTGTGCCGACGGAATTCGCGGTTTTTCGGATTATTTTACTCAAATAGAAAAGCTTCTTGAGGAAAATGAAAAATTGCGTGAGAAAAACGAGGAGCTCGAAAAGCTCGAGAGCGACCTTGCAGTTCTCAAGGAAGAAAACGCGTGGCTTCGCGAATTCCTCGACGTAAAGAATCACAATACGACCTTTGAATTTGCGGATGCTATCGTTATTGGCGAAAGCTCTGGTGAGACCTACAAGACCTTGACTCTCAACAAGGGCTCTCTCCACGGGATAGAGGCCGGAATGGTGGTTATGACCGGTCAGGGGCTCGTTGGAAGAATCGTTGAGGTTGGGCTTTCTACCTGCGACGTGCTTTGTGTTGTTGACGTCTCCTCCGCTACGGGCGCACTCATTGAGCGCTCGGCCCTCGTTGGAATTCTTGAGGGCTACTACGCGGGCAACTGTCGCTTCCTTTACACCACAGGACTTTCCAGCTTTGATGATATTGCCGTTGGAGACAACGTTATCACAAGCGGCAAGGGAAGTATCTATCCCTACGGACTCAAAATAGGAACTGTAGTTGATATCACTATAGACGAAGCGAGCCGCTCGGTTATTGCGACGGTTGAACCCTCGGTAAATTTTGACAATATTGACAGAGTGATGATTATAACCTCCTATACTGTTGAATAATATGAAAAAGACGGATAAAAAAGAAAGAATAGCTCACATTATAACTGAGCTCAAAAAAATATACCCCGAAGCCGTATGCGCGCTCGAATTTGACGGCGAGCCGTGGAAACTGCTTGTTATGGGTCGGCTCTCGGCACAGTGCACGGATGCCCGTGTTAACATTGTTTGCAGGGAGCTTTTTGCACATTATCCCACAGCCGAAAGCTTGGCGCGTGCGGAGTATGGTGCGGTGGAGGAGATAATTCGTCCTTGCGGACTTTTCAGAACCAAGGCGCAGAGCATTGTGGATGCATGCAAAATGCTTTGCGACGATTATGGTGGCATTTTGCCCGACGATATGGATGAGCTTCTTAAATTCCCCGGAGTGGGAAGAAAGATTGCTAATCTCTTGCTCGGAGATATTTTTCACAAGCCGGCAATTGTAGCCGACACGCATATGATACGCATTTGCGGAAGATTTGGAATGTATCCCGAAAAGCTCAAGGATCCTCACAAGGTCGAGCTTATTATGTCGGAGCTTGTGGAGCCCGAAGAGCAAAGTGATCTTTGCCACAGAATAGTTCAGTTCGGACGCGATACTTGCTCCGCAAGAGCGCCTAAATGCGCGGAGTGTCCTATAAGACATCTTTGCGAGAAGGGAAGAAAGACGGAAGAAAATGTTTGAGAAGAATATTACCCTTATAGGAATGCCCGGTGCGGGAAAGAGCACTGTTGGCGTTGTAGTTGCAAAGCTTCTTTGCAAGACGTTTATTGACGCGGACCTCGTTATTCAGGGAAAAGAGGGAAAGCGCCTTTACAAAATAATAGAGGAGATTGGCAACGAGAAATTTCTCAAGCTTGAAAATGATACTCTTCTTCATCTTAACGTGCACAATTCCGTTATCTCCACGGGGGGAAGTGTAATTTTCGGAAAAGAAGCGATGGAGCATCTCAAAAACACCTCTACGGTTGTTTATATTAAAGTTCCCTACGAAGCGCTCGAGAAGCGCCTTAAAAACTTGAAGCGTCGCGGTGTAGTGTGTGATGAGGGACAGACTCTTCTCGACATATACAACACGCGCACACCGCTTTATGAAAAATATGCGGACATTATTGTAGAAAGTGATAATGAAACCGACATCCAGGAAACAGCTATGGAGATAGTAAAGCTTTTTGAGGAGTGATGATTTATAATGCCGATTAAAAGATTAACTATGCTCTCGCGCATGCTGGATATTACTAACTCAAGGAAGGGGATACTGTCCCCCACCGTGGGAAAGCCATGTCTTGAATTTATTGCACGGGACGAAAAAATACCGATGGATATTCCTGAAAATGAAGGAATATCCTCGCGTCATATTGCAGACTTTTTGACAGAATTGAATGCGGATAAGTCACTGAATTTACACAATGTTGTAATAGCGCGCCATGGAAAAATAATAACCGAAGCATATTTTGGATCTCATAAGAGCGGCATTTGGAAGGCAACCTTCTCCGCTTGCAAGAGTGTGGTTTCTATTGCCATAGGAATGCTTATTGACGAGGGCAAGCTTACCCTCGGAACAACTCTTGAGGAGATTTTTAAAGAGGAGTTTCGCAGCATTACACGTTTGAGAACCAGAAAGATTAGTGTTTATGATCTTTTAACTATGACAAGCGGCATGACCGCTCTTGAGGAAACCAGTGCTATGAATGAGCGCGAGCTATTTAAGGCGTATCTCGACACTCCGCTTGCTCACGATCCGGGAAAGAAGTTTTTCTATAACAGCACTAACACATATGTGCTTTCGTGTATTGTTAAAAAGGTGAGTGGAGAGGGACTTTCCGATTATTTGGAAAAGAGATTATTTGCTCCGCTCGGTATAAAAAATTATTATTGGGCGAAGAGTGCTGAAGGAATTGAATTTGGCGGTTGGGGATTGTATATCTCCCCCTGTGATTTTGCGAAGCTCGGAATTTTGCTATTGAACGGTGGAGAGTGGAACGGCAAAAGAATTCTCTCAAAGGAATACGTTGACAATGCCACAAGAAAGCACGTGAACACGGATGTATCCGCGTACGGCTTTAATTACGGCTTGCAAATGTGGACGAGCAAGGGTGAGGATCAGTTTCTCTTTAACGGAATGCTCGGTCAAAATGTGTGGTGCTTTAAGAAGAATGATATCGTTATCGTAAACAATGCGGGTAATGACGAGTTGTTTCAACAAAGCAATTATTTTGAGATAGTTCAAAGATATTTTGATAGGGATTTTCCAAGCAAGATTCAAAACAACTTTTTGGACAAAAAGTATTTGCAGCACACTGTAAAGAAGATAGCTGTGAGCCAAAATTTTGTTACGCTAACACCCCATGAGATAAAGAAATATAAACTCGGATTTTTGCCGAGTGAATGTCAATCTCTTGACGGCAAGGTGTTTGTATCTCGCGACGTTAGAGCAGCGACGATTGGACTTTTGCCATTCGTTTGGCAGGTGATTGAGAATAATTACTCCCAGGGATTTGAGTCAATCAGCTTCCATATTGTTGATAGAAAATTCTATATTAACTATGCGCAGAGCGACGAGGCATATCGCTTTGAGGTGGGGTTTGATGAGCCGAAATACACTAATATCTACGTTCATAATACACCGTTCTATATTGCCGCTACGGGATGCTTTGCGGTGAATGAAGACGGCGAGAGGGTGTTTAAAATCAGGGTGGATTTCCTTGAAACTCCTTGCTCGCTGGTGTTGAAATTGGTGGATAAGGGCGGTTATTTTGAGGTGCATCAAAGCGAGATGCCCGGCAAGCCCTTCGTGCTGGAAAAGATTATGGAGATCAAAAACACCATATCTCAAACGCCCGTTATTGGCGGTGTGACCTCTCTTGCTCCCGATGACGTGATCGAATATCAAGTGGAGCGAATGTTTGAGTTTAAATACAAATTATTTGAGAAAAAATAGTCCACACCTCCTTGTATATATTGCACAATGAGTTTTGCTATCTTTTATGCTTTTTGTACAAATGGGAAAATCGCGCCAAAACCCTTTGACAAATGATAAAAAATGGTATATAATGAACACGCAAAAAAATATAGTAAAGGAGACTAAACAAATGAACAAGGTTATTTGCAAGGTTACTTATGATACAGAAAAAGACAATCTCGTAAAGAAAGTTACAGTTGGTTACTACGGTGATCCCGCTGGTTACGAGGAGATCCTTTTCGTTACAGCTAACGGCAACTACTACCTCTACGCTAACGGTGGTGAGAACTCCATCCACGTTGGTGAGAGCATCAAGAGAATGAGCAAGAAGTCCGCTGAGGCTTGGCTCGAAGAAAACAGATAATTTAATATTATCTATTGAGGAGCGCAAGCTCCCCAATATGCACCAATGGCGGAATTGGCAGACGCGCCAGACTTAGGATCTGGTGTCCCCGACGTGAAGGTTCAAGTCCTTTTTGGTGCACCAAACAGTAGAAATCCGAACCCAAAGCCGGTAGGCGAAGGGTTCGGATTTCTTTTTGTGTTCGGTGATATGTGATGCTGACTTGCTGTTGTTGGCATCACGCCCGAGCACCGCCTAAGTAAATATCCTTGATAGTTGATGCCAAACGAAACCATTTTGAAGAAAGGATATTTACAATGAAAAATCAGATTACTTATACCGAACATAACGGACTTTATTACCCCGATCTTACGCTCCTCGAGCAGACAAGTTATCCACTTGGCAAATACGCCAACCTGCGCCTTGAATTCATGAAGAAGCACCGCCGCGGAACATACACCACCTTGCTAACAGAAGGTCGATTGAATAAATATCTTCACGAGATTGACTTGCAGGCTCACGAAACGCTCGACACCGTAATCCCTCGCCTTGCCCAAGAACGAGGCATAGACGAAACGCTAAAGATTCACAACCCGCTCCAATGGGTTGCCGAGATGAATAATATCAAGGCAAGCACGGAAGAAATCGTTTTGCAGGAGGTAGTCTATCAATGAAGTCGGTCATCAACGAACTGTGGCACGGGAACATCATACCGCAAGAAAATAGCCGCACCAACTCAAAGGAAATGAAAGAGCTTCTCGGCTATATGTCGCGTCACCACGAGGACTTGGAGAAAAGTTTCTCCGATGAGCAGAAAGAGATCTTTGAAAAGTTTCATGATTGTTGGAGCGAGTATATGAGTCTTGGTGAGGCGGCAATCTTTGAGTATGCTTTCAAACTTGGGATGCAGATTGCTATTGAAACATTAACTGAATAATCTTTAGTGGTGCTATTTGCGTTTTGTGGATAGCACCGCTTTTTATCCATACATATCCTACAAAATCCGACAAATATATTGAAAATCTTTCAAAAGCGTGATATAATAAAAATACATAACTTTTGTTTTTAGGAGAGTTAGATATGATTATGAATAACGAAATGCCTGATCGCTGGTACTCTACTAAGGAAATCTGCGCCTATTTGGGCATTAGTCGCGACACAATGCTTGTGTGGATAGCAACAAAAAATATGCCCGCACATAAGGTCGGACGCAATTGGAAATTCAAGGTTAGCGAAGTTGACGAATGGATCAAGAGTGGACAAGCGGCGGAATAAGAATGATGAAACATATAGAAAAACTAAAAAAACACGGGAAAAAGACGATTTCCAAGACGGATATGGAGACTGTTTTTGCAACATCTTCAGATGAGGAGTTGTTTGAGATAATATCGGCTCTTTCTGAACAGCAAATCTTATTTCCAATCAAAAGTTCAAAAACGAATGGAAACAGATCGTATCCCATTTATTTGAAATATAAGGTATCACTTCCGCAAGATACCTATGAAGTTGAATTGAAAGAGATAAGTGTGTTCCATCCCCTGCTCCAAAGTAATGGCTATTTGCAGTCAAAACCGGAAGAATATAAGAAATATCGTTTGCAACTTCAAAAGCTTGATCGTTATTTGTTTTATCGAAGCGAAAATACGATTTCTGTTTCTCGCAAGGAACGCTCGTTTGAAATATTCGATGAAGAAAAAGCACTTGACGATAAAACTTTTTGTGCTTTACTTGAACGTATCGGGATCACAGCAGACTCGCTTGCTTTTTATGATACTCCCGAATATTGCTTCAATG
Organism: uncultured Clostridia bacterium; assembly: GCA_947367285.1. Classification (GTDB taxonomy): domain Bacteria; phylum Bacillota; class Clostridia; order Oscillospirales; family CAG-272; genus RGIG4608. The sequence goes on from CANBDB010000003.1 coordinate 10,328, forward strand.
ACTATATTCCAGACAGAAAAGCTCAAATGACGCTTCTGATCTGTGAAAACAAGGATATTTGGTTTAACATTCGCCGTATGATGTTTGAAAACAATGCAACGAACATCTTTGATATCCCTATTGATGGGGTCGTTTACGGTTGTGGCAATAAGGTAAGCGGAATGGGTGCGTTGACTACATACACAGAGTTTATCGGTTCAGAGGTAAAATATCTCTATTGGGGAGATATTGATCGCGCAGGACTGAACATTTATTTGAGTGCCGTTCGTGCGAACCCCAATATTGATATCAAGCTATTCGTTCCGGCTTATGAGGAAATGCTGCGCTTGGCACAGACAAGGAATATTCCCGATAGCGATGATGAACGCAATCGCATTGAAGATTACTCACGAATCTTTGATTTGTTCAATCAAAAATTAAGAAATCTATTTGAGCAAAGCATTCAAAATAACAAACGAATTCCTCAAGAAATCATAACCTATGCATTCTTGAAGGAGAATATGAGGTAAATATATGGCTTTACGTTCAGAGCTTTCAGAACTGCTTGCAGGCTTTGAAAAACGAATGAAATTTATAAATATCGTGCGATGCTTGTTGGATTACAAATATCCAGATCATATTCGTGAAATGATCCCGGACAAAAGAATTCTCGATAATATGATTGTTGCGGTGCTTGTGTTCATAAAGGATCGCACGCTGGGAACCGAACAGACCTGCACGATTGCAGACGTGGAACGGTTTTTAGAGGATTTTTCGGTTGTGTTGCCTGCCAATTATAACACAAATCCTAAAATCCTTGCCCGTTACATTATTGTTGACGTTTTGCAAAACGGTGGTGTAATGGCTGAGTTCACAACATTTTATAGTGCGAGCGAAAGCTTTGAGCCGATGTCTATTCGCTTGATAAACGAGGAAAAAGGAAGTTATCATTTGACGGATGACGCATTTGATTTTCTATTTAGGTCAAAAGAGATCGAATCCGAGCTTGACTATTCTGTAACTCGCTTTAGAATGAAGGAATATATGCGGCGCGATAATTACGAAGACGCACTTGATGCAAGCCGCGAGCTTGTAAGCCGTATTCGTAATATGAAGGTCAGTATGGATGACTTTTTGCTTCGCTGCCGAGAGGATATTTCAAAAATCACTGTCGATCAATATGAAACAGTGGTTGGTCGTATTCGTTCTCTACTTGAAGATGAGTACAAAGAGCTTACCGAAATACAAGCGGCTGCCAAGGAACGTGCCAAAAATCTCGAAGAAGCGCTTCAAAACGGCGTAGGAACCGAGGACACACAGAAGCATAGAAGTGCGCTTAAGGAGATTATAGAGAATATTTCTCTCACGATTGATGAGCAGCGCACCTTGATCAACAAAAAGGCGTCTCTGTCGGAATCCTATCAAGCATTGATTCGAGATAACTTTGTTGTAAACCGTTTTGAACGATTAAACTTTGAAAGAGATATTCTTTCGCCTTTGCGTAAGATGGACACCTCTCTTGGAGATGCGGCAAAATTTTTCTTGTTTATGCTTACAAAACCGGAATTTGATAAGAAATTCAGCGTTGAGAACTTTTATGCTCCGCAAGGAAAAATCAGTGAAAACGAAGCCGAGGAAGGTCTTGATATTACGGGTGAAGAAACCGATTACGAAAAGCAAATTGAGATAAGGAACACAAGATTTCGGAATATCAGTTGTGATCTGTTTCGCTTTATGGAACATAAAGATCATTTCAAAATCAGTGATTTCATAGATTCCTTGCGCGTATCGGAGCTGAAAGAATATAGCACCGAAAATGCTTTGCCGAGTGTAATGCTATCCTTGTTTGCGATGCAGGAGCTTAATATTGAGGAATGGAAGAATGGCGAACGTTTCACTGTAATTCCGAACGGAGAATTTGAGCTTGCTTGGTGTCTTGAAGAAATTCCCGAGGAGTATCTGCAAATCAAGCAAATAAGATTTACAAAAACAAACAGCAATTTCAGTTTTTCTGCCGAACAAGATGGATATGAGCGAAAAATTGATATGACGGATTTTGAAGTGGAGGTAGTGCGATGAACCGTAAAACAGTAGAGGTGTTTCACGCATTGATGAAAAACGGTTGGATTGACCGTCGCGAAGATCATATAATATGGTCTTATGCTGATGATGTAGAAATCCAAGAGGAATTAGAAGAATTCAAGGCGGTTATGGGAATTGATCTGTTTCGTGCGGGTGACCGCTTGTATATGATTCCCACACAGGATAACGATCTTTTCTTAAAGAATAACGTAGATTATCGTCGCGATATCAAGGCGGATAATACAGTAAGAACCCGAGATTTGTATTTGATGAACTATCTCTCCATCTATTTGATCTACCTTTTCTTTAACGGTGAAGGTAGTGATCCTCTTTGCAGAGAGTTCATCTCAAAAGAAGATTTTGTGGCTCTTTTTACGGATCATTGTAAGGGTGTTGAAAAGACGTCTCTTGAAGGAGATGATAAGGAACAGGATTACAGTGACAATTTTCGTCAACTCGCATCGGCGTGGCTCAGTAAACTTGATGGAGAGCTTTCCTCACAAAAGTTTGACAACAAATATGGTATCGTTAATCGTATTCTGAACAAATACAAAACAGATGAGTTATTTGATGTAGGCGAAGACGATCTGATTCGTCCTACCCGAAAAATGAAGGATCTGATGCCTTATTTTTTGAGGAAAGACCGCATTATAGAAATTCAAAATTGGATCAAGGAGGAAGAAAGCAATGCCGCAAATCAGTAAAGTCAGAATCGTTAATTTCAATTATAACGATGGCAAGCGATTGATTGCAGACGAGTTGTACGATTTTGCGAGCAAAGAAAAGGATGACGCTCTAAATGTGCTAATCAATTTGGCAAACGGAGGCGGTAAATCCGTTCTCGTCCAATTGATGATGCAACCTATTATCCCCAAAGCCAAGGTTGCGGGCAGAAAAATCGAGAGCTTCTTCAACAAAGCGAGTGATCATTGCTTCGTCCTTATTGAATGGATAAAGGATAACAGTACAGAAAAACTGCTGACCGGTATCGCTATGTCAGCAAGCGAATCCTCTACAACAGAAGACGATTCATCGCGTGGTATGGCAGTAAAATACTATACTTTTTACTCCAATTATACCTCCTATTCAAGCCTATACGACATTGCAAATATGCCGCTTTCCAAAAAAGAAAACGGTAGATTTGTTGCCGCTGAATTCGATGCTGTCAGAACTCTTGCAAGAAAAAGCAACGGTGTTTTGAATTATTATGTTGCTGACGATAATCCCAAGTGGCAAAAGAAGCTTGCGGAATACGGACTCATTCAAAGCGAGTGGAGAATGATGGAAAAGCTGAATTCCGAAGAAGGCGGACTTAGCAAGTTCTTCGGTGACTTCAAAACATCAGACCACTTAGTTGATAGACTTTTGATTCCCACGATTGAAAGTAAGCTGAACCAAACACATAGCAAAGAGGATAACTCTTTAGCTACAATGTTGCTTTCGTATGCAAATCAATATGCTTCAAAACAAGAGGTCATACGCGAAAAAGAAATATATGAAGCATTTTCCAAAGAACTCACTGCATTATTGCCTCAAGCAGAAAGCCTTTGGAATGCAAACGATACTTTAGAAAAATGTATTCGAGAACTTTTTGCTTTCTCGGATGCTCTTTCTGCAAAGCTTGATGAATGTAAGTCTTTGCAAGAAAAATACGCTTCGGATATAGAAGAACTTGATAGAAAACATACAAGAATTGAACATGAACGAGCATCCTTAATGTTTTACAAAGCAAAAGAAGCATTTGACTTGGCTTTGAAAGCATATGACGAAGCGACATCAGAAGAGCAACGCGTATCGCTTCAGCTCGAAAATACAACTCATAAGAAGTTGGTGCTTGAATGCGCGGAATACTATCAGAAATTGTTGCGAATAGATGGCGAATTAACGGCTATTCGTTGCGAAATATCCCGTCGCGAAAGTGGTGGCGAAAACGGTCAGGAGCTTGCAAAGCTCAAATATTCTGTTTATGTTCAAATATCTGAATTGTTATCAAAATGTATGCCGGAAGCGGAATCGTTGGAAAGTCAGCACGATTCCTTTACGCTTCAAAAAGTTGAATGTGAGAAGCAATTACAAACAGCCAAAAAGAATTTTGAAAAAGCCAAAGATGAGTATACCCGCGCCGATGAAAGACTTCGAGGTGCCGAAGGCGAAACTGACCGTGTGGTATCAAAATACGGTATCGAAATCAGCAGAAGGCTTGACGGCGCATATGCCATCGACGAAGTTGAGGATGTTAAATCGGCAAAATCAAACGAGAAGAACAAATTAGCGGATGCTATTGATCAAGCGGACAAAGAGCTTGCAAGCATCGAAGCTGAAATTGTGTCTATTCCGCAGAAAAAAGCTGATCTTTCGCTGAGCCGTTCCGAAGCTGAACAAAAGTGTAAATTGTTCAAAGAAGCGCTTAAAGTTTATTATGAAAAGGAAGAGCAGATAAAGGAGATATGCTCGGAATACAATTTGAATTTTGCTATGCGGTTTACGAACAATATGCAGGAATTTCTTATTTCCGAGCAACGTTCAAATCAAGCAAAGCAAGCCGAGCTCCTTCGTAAAATAGATATAGCGGAAGAAGAAATTAAATCAGCTAAAAGAGGTTCTCTGCACATTCCCTACGCGGTGATTGAATATCTGAATTCTACAGGTGTCAGATACTCTACCTGCGAAAAATATTTAACCGAGCAGGTCGCGGAAGGAAAGCTTTCAAATGAAGAGTGCCTTGAAATTTTGCGGAATTATCCCGCGGCTGCATTTGGTATCTTAATGGATCCAAGCGAGAAGGAACGCTTCTTTGACTACGGTAGAGAAAAATGGCTTCCCGCTATGATTCCTCTATACACATACGAGCAAATGGCTCAAATTTTGAGCAATGCCAAAAAGTTTGACGGTGCAATCGCCTTCTACTCTGAGGAATATTTCAGAAATGTCGATCGGTTTATAGAAGATCTTGAAACCAATCAACAAGCACTCATCAAAGAGCGTGATCTTATAGATGCTATCGATGTAAAGATAAAGTCACAGCTTGATGTTGCAAGCTCCTTCACTTACGATGAGCATTATGAGAAGGAGCAAAAGGATTCTATAGAGCGTTTGGAAAAGAGTATTTCGGAAATTGATGCTAAGATTCAGTCTCTTTTAGCAAGGGAAAATGAATTGACAATCGCCAAGGAAAACACGAAACGCAGAATTCAAGAACTATCGGATTCTATGCAAACAGTCAACCGTATTTTAGAAGGCATAGAAACCATTTTGCAAAGGATTTCCGAAGAACGATCTTTGGCTGAAGCTTTACATAACAAAAAGCTTGATTTGGAAGAAGCGGAGCAAAGCTATAAGAATGTTCAAGCTCACCTCAATGACATAGCCACGAGCCTTGATACTATCGATGAAAAGCTAAATGAATTGAAAAAGCAAATATCCGAATTGGGTGGAATAAAAGATCAGGTCGGTGAATGTGTAGAAGCTGAATTGGTAGACGGAGATTGGCGTGAGCTTTATTCGAAATATCAATCTTTGCAATCTGCTTTGAATCAAGAATTATCAGCTTTAAAATCTCAGTTGGAAGATAAAGTTTCTCGCAAAGAGGATTGCGAGAAAGAGATCGCAAGTCGTGAGCTATCTTTGGATGAGTATAAGGATATTACATTTTCTGAAGAACAATTACAAAGTGTTCGAAAAGTGGAAAAGTCACTAAGATCCTCATTAGCAGAAGCTACACGGAACACGAAACAAGCAGTAGAGCAAAAAGGTAAAGCAGAAGGCACGTTGGAGTCAGCAAAACAATCTCTTTTGAGATTCGGAGAACCTCTTGACAAGTCCGAAGTAGGTAGTGATTTTGATGCTCGCTTGAGCCAAGTTCGTGAAGAAAGAAAAGCACTATTCACCCAAAAGGATAAATGTGGAAAGCTCGAAAATAGAATCAATACTATCTTTGGCAGATTGACCGATAGGCTGAATAAACACACACGCCCGGAAATCATCATAAAAGTTCAGCTTGAAGATTCGTTTGGTGAACAATTTGAGCGTATGACAAGGGAATATGAAGCTGCGAAAGCAAATCTTGCCTATGTTCACGATCAGGTTTCCGAAGCTCTCAACTCAATGAAAAGTCAATTTGCGGGCAGTACCTGCGGTGTTTCTGATGCGATAGTTGGTATGTTGGCGCTTCTTTCTAACGAAATGCGCGGAGATCGCTATTATACCTTAATAGAGCATATTAACGGTGATATTCAAAATACCGATAGAGCGATTGCTCAAATTATGACCGATCTTAAAGAGTTTGAAAACAACCATAACGATCTGATTCGTCAGTGCGTATTGCAGGGTAGCCGTATATACGAAGGGCTTTTGCAAATGGCATCAAGCTCTCGCGTAACCGTATATGACGGTAAAGACAAAAAGCAAATGATCCGCTTTGACATTCCTGCGGAGGTTGATCCTGTCGTTGCATCTGCTGCTATTACGGACGAGATTGATAAAGGCACAAAAGAACTTGTGGCAAGAATGTCCGATGAAGCTGTTACCGAAGTTGATATCAAAAAAATGTCAGAAAAAATTGTCGGTAGCAGGAATTTGTTGCGGAAATACATCGGTAAAGAAGCAATTCGCGTGGATGCTTATAAGATCGATCAAAATCCTCAAAATGCAGGTTATCGTTCTTGGGAACAGACACAGATCAACAATTCCGGTGCGGAAAAATTCGTTGTCTACTTCGCGGTCATTTTGTCTTTGATGAATTATACGCGCGGAGATTTTGGAAGTATCCGCGACAAGGATTTACGAAGTGCTTTGATTCTCGATAACCCCTTTGGAGCAACGTCCTCTAAGCACATTCTTGTCCCGATGTTTGCAATAGCGAAGCATTTCAGAGTACAGATGATATGTCTTTCTGACATCAATAAGTCTGACGTTATTAACTGTTTCGATATTGTCATCAAGGCGATTGTCAAAAAGCGTCCAATGTCGAACAATGAGTTCTTGACACACGAAGGAAACGAATCCATCGAACACGGATTCTACCGTTCAGAGCAATTATCATTGTTGTAAAGATAAAGTTCTTTACTTGCTTTTTTCACCTTGTACCGCGCAATTAAATAACATCTCTCTCTACCTAATTAAGTGTTAAAAAGCAAATGGTGCCATTTGCTTTTGGAAGGTTAGAATTAATATTTAAACCCGAGGTCGCACAAATCGTGCGACCTCATATTTTTTAGTCCAACCTATTGACAAACTTTCTTTCGTATGCTATAATTACTGCGCGGTACAATTGTACCTTGTGTAATTTGGAGGCATTTATGAATAAGTGGAGTCCCGAGAGGGCGGAGGCGATCCGCCAATTTATAGACGAATATTTTATGGAGAACCGAAAGTCTCCGACGGTGCGCGATATCGCGGCAGGCACGGGTATCTCCAAAACTTCGGTGCAGAGATACCTCACCGATATGAAAGAGCACGGCGAGATCGAGTACAACGGTCGTCGCAGTATTGGCACGAATCTTTCGCGCAATATGTTTGAAACTACGCCCGCAATTCGATATGATTCTACCGTGTCCTGCGGGTTGCCGAGTGAGCCGAACGTGGAAGCAGCGGAGATCATTCCTCTCCCCACCGCGCTTGTCGGTGACGGAAAGTTTTTCATTCTTACTGCGAAAGGCGACTCGATGACCGGTATCGGAGTTGACGATGGCGACCTCGTTATAGTACGAGAGCAAAACACTTGCAGGGACGGCGACTATGCGGTTGTCCTTGTAAACGGAACCGAAACGCTACTCAAGACGATAACCTATCTTCCCGACAAAAAAGCATATTTGCTTCACGCCGAGAATCCCGATTATGATGATCGTATTGAGCGCAACATGCAGATTCAAGGAGTTGCTACGCAAGTTATCAAAAAACTATAACGGCTCTGCATGTCTATCGGTCTTTGCAAGCATCGCGTTTGTCATGACAAACGGTCTTTCAGTCTTAGCAAGCATCGCCGTTGTGTCCCAAATCCCAACGGAAAAGAAAAAACATAATTTATGTGTCTGCTTGTCTTAGCAAGCATCGCGGTTGGACGCCCAAAGCCAACCGAAGTAAAATTATAGGTCACAGCAAGCTGTCTATCAGTCGCAGCAAGCACTGGATTTGGATATCCAAATCCGTTAGGAGGTATGTATATTGAACATCAAAGAAATGTTAAATAGAGTGCTCGACGTCCTCAAGGACAAACACACCACTTGGTTTTACGTAGAGCTTCCCAAAATCGATATGGAAGCTTTGAGAAAAAAGATTATTGCCATCTTAAAGGACAAGCACGGAGGTATCGGGACGATTCCCGATGATGAGATCGACGCGCTCGCGGACGTAATACTGCCCGGTGTTATAAAGTTCTTTTCCTCCGATGAATGGCGTGCTGAATTTGAAGAATGGAAAAAAGAGCGCGAGTTGTTATTAGCACAAAGAGAGGAACAAAAAGCGTTAGCGCTAAAAACGGATGAAAGCAAAGCATCATAATCGTCACCGAATAGTGACAGAAAGGAGAGTCAATGACAGGAGTAATATACGCTCGCTATTCCTCGGACAATCAGCGTGAGGAATCAATTGAAGGTCAGCTTCGTGAGTGTCAAGCCTTTGCAAAGAAGAATGACATCACCTTGCTTGAGCCGTATATAGATCGAGCTCTATCAGCCAAGACGGACAATCGTCCAAACTTTCAAAAGATGATCAAGGACAGCGTGGCAAAAAAGTTTGATGTCGTTATCGTTTGGAAGTTGGATCGATTTGCCCGCAACAGATTCGACTCAGCACACTATAAAAGTGTTCTGCGAAAAAACGGCGTCAAAGTTGTATCGGCAACCGAAGCAATCTCCGAAGGCGCGGAAGGTATTCTTCTCGAATCTATGCTTGAAGGTATGGCTGAATACTACTCGGCAGAGCTCTCCGAAAAAGTGGTACGAGGTCTGACCGAAAACGCGCTCAAATGCAAATACAACGGCGGTACACTTCCCATTGGATACACCATTGATGAAAACCAATTCTTTCAAATCGATCCCATCACTGCTCCCGCCGTGCTTGAAGCATTTAAGAAATATGCGAAGGGCGCAACGATGCAAGAAATCACGGACGAGCTTAACATCAAAGGAATCCGCACCGTCAGAGGAACGAAAATCAGCCTCAACACCGTAACGCGAATGCTACACAACCGCAGATACATCGGTGAGTATCAATATCGCGATGTAACCGTTCCCAACGGAATCCCCGCCATCGTTCCTGCCAAGTTGTTTGAGCAAGTGCAAGAGCGAGCCGCCGCGAACAAGAAAGCTCCCGCAAAGCACAAAGCCGAGGACGAGTATCTGCTGACAACAAAACTGTTCTGCGGTTATTGTAAGTGTCTGATTACGGGAGAAAGCGGAACGAGTCATACGATGGAAGTCCATCGCTATTACAAGTGCCGAGGCACACGTAAAGGTGGAACGTGCAAGAAGAAAACGATCAAGAAGAAATGGATTGAGGAGGTCGTTATCCTACTCATTCAGAAATTCATCTTCGACGACGTGCTTCTTGACAGACTTGCCGACACGCTGATTGCAAAGCTCAATGCCGAGAGCACCACGCTACCGATTTTACGCAAGCAGCTTGCTGAAATAGAAAAAGGCATTGAAAATCTCATCAATGCCATTCAAGCGGGAATCATTACCCAATCCACAAAACAACGTCTTGAGCAGCTTGAAGCCGAGAAAAGCGAGATCTCAGTACAAATTCTCAAGGAAGAAATCTCGAAGCCTACGGTTACGAAAGAGGAAATACTTTACTACCTCACCAAGTACCGCAAGCTCAATATGAAACAGCTTGACCACCGCCGCCGTCTAATCGATAGCTTTGTCAATGCGATCTATATGTTCGACGACTACCTGGTCATAACATTCAACTACAAGGAAGGCACAAAAACAATCACATTTGCCGAAATTGAAGAGGCATTTGGTTCGGATTTATCATCACTCACTGCACCAGAAAAAAGCACACATTTGTCTACGGACAAAGGTGCGTTTTTTGAATGATGTTTGCCTTCGGCAAATGATGTTGGCTATGCCAATGATGACCTCTTTCGCCTAAAGGCGAAACGTAATGATGTGTGCCTGCGGCACATTTTATGGCAAACATCGCATCATTGCGAGTGAAACGAGCAACATCATTTTGAGCGAAGCGAAAAACATCATATCGCAAAGCGATACATCATTAAAGATATACAAAGTTCCGCCTTGATTTATTTGCAAAAGTGTGATATAATGAACTCGTAGACAAACAAGAATTTGGCAAACTAAGTTAAATTGATAATTTGAAGAGGTGTAGTTATGTATATATGCAATGATGCTGTATGCGATCCTTGTTGTGATTTTTGCTGGTATTGCATTCACGGGAAAAATGGTGAGCCTATTTCGTGTGTAAACAATAAATCTAGTTTTGATGATGGTCTTGGGTATTGTGATGACTTTAAATGTAGTTTGCACGAACCTAAACCTCCTGAATTGGATTAACAATACTGACAAATTCAAATTTATCGAGCCGTGCGAATGGTATACTTTTAGTCATTCTTCACCTACTTTCTGCTCCGTTTAGGCCATCTTTCGCAACGGCAAGTGCCGCTCCAAAAATCGGGCGGCGATAGCGAGAATCCGAACCTCATCACACGATGGCAAGGTTTTGATTTGTACTTATTTATTGAAAAGAGGGATTTATCCCTCTTTTTTTATTTTTATACTGATTATAAGCTTGAACTTATTTGTGTTTCAAATAAAATCCTTTACAAGCGCAAAAAAATGTGATATTATTATTTTAGTAGGGATATATTCCAAAAAACCGAACAAGAAAGGTGAAAAATATGGAAAAGATTTTACTTGGATTACTTGCTTTTGTACTTGCTTTAGTCGTTATTTTTGGCGGCATTGCGCTTGTAAATGAGCAAAATGCAAAGGAAATGGCGGCATACATTGATGAATTTAAGGTTCAAGCCGTAGAGCCCGCGCTTCATCCCGACCTTGATGAGCACGGCAATTATTACTTCGTTACTGATGAGGATTTCAAGGTGCTTCACCTTACCGATATACATCTCAGCGGCGGATTTTTGCAAAAGGAAACTGATAAAAAGACCATCAATGCCGTTGCGGCAATGGTCAGCGCGGAGAAGCCCGACCTCGTTATTGTTACGGGTGATATTGCATATGCTATAGGTATTGGTGGTACAATTAATAATGCGTACGCGCATAATATGTTTATCCGTCTTATGGAAAATCTCGGTGTTTATTGGACTGTGGCATTCGGTAACCACGACACCGAGCCTTACAACTATCACAAGAGAGAAGCGGTTGCAAATATGTATGCCGACCAAGATCTTGAGAGATGTTTGTTCGGACATTCTCCCGACGGAGTTTCAGGTGAGGGAAATCACGTGATCAACGTGAAGAACACCAAGGGCGAGATTACCAAGAGCTTGTTTATGTTCGACTCACATTCTTACATACGCCAGGATCTTGTTGGCGGTCTTATAGATTCACTTATGTGGAACTACGACGTTATCAAGCAGGATCAGGTTGATTGGTATGAGGATATGATAGAGCTTTATTCTCCCAAGTCCTCACTTGCGTTCTTCCACATTCCTCTCTACGAGATGAAGGAAGGCTATGATGAGTATATTGCCAACGGCAGAACTGATACTGACAACGTTAAGTGGATGGACGGTCGCGACGGTGAAGAGGGCGACGTTGTAGTTTATGCATCCGAGTCCGAGGTGGGCGATCAGCTCTTTGAAAAGGCTCTTGAGCTTGGCAATACAAAGGCATTTTTCTTCGGTCATGACCACTTTAACAATTTCGTTATGGATTATAAGGGAATTATTTTCTCCTATGGCTTTAGTATTGACTACATTGCCTACGGTGACATTGGAAACAAGGGTTATCAGCGCGGATGCACTGTTTTGACACTTACTCCTGACGGTGAGTTCAGTGCAGAGAATATCGTTCACGAGAACTATTATCAGGATAAATATCAACCTCTTTACGAAAAAGAAGTTGTTGATATGTACCCCTATTTTGATAAATAAAATTATTAAAGGAAGTGAGATCAGTGAAAAGACGAATAAAACTTAATACGACGCAGCTGATCTTGCTGAGTTTTTTGGTAGTTATTTTGGTTGGAAGCATTTTGCTGTCCCTGCCAATAAGTACCCAAACGGGGGAGAGCGTACCCTATATTGATGCGCTCTTTACCGCGACCACCGCCACCTGCGTTACGGGACTTGTGACCGTGCCCACCTATAGCACGTGGAGTGTTTTCGGACAGGTTGTTATACTTATTTTGATACAAATAGGAGGACTCGGTGTTATTACCGTACTTTCGGGAATAACGATCGCGCTCCATAGAAAAATGAAGCTCGGAGATAGCCGACTCATCAGTGACGCATTCAACCTCAATTCACTTGAGGGCTTGAGCGCATTTATAAAAAAGGTAATTCTTGGCACGTTTATTGTCGAGGGTGTCGGCGCTCTACTCTATATGCCTGTGTTCGTGCGCGATTTTGGTGCGCGAGGCGTGTGGATAGCAATATTTAACTCAATTTCCGCGTTTTGTAATGCAGGAATTGATATTATCGGAGACTCGAGCTTGATGCCATACGTTACAGATCCCCTCATTAACGGTGTCACATGTGCTTTGATCGTTGTCAGTGGACTTGGATATATTGTATGGTGGGACGTGCTTCGCGTTCTTAAAAACGTGAGAGTGCAGGGACTCAAATGCTTTAGATTTTTGTCTCTTCACTCCAAGATAGTTTTGAGCAGCACATTGGTGTTAATATTTGGCGGCGCGGCTTTGATATTTGCATTTGAGTATTCCAATGCAGAAACCATAGCAAATATGTCACTTTTTGAAAAAATACAGGCATCAATATTTCAATCCGTGACTACACGAACCGCGGGCTTTGCCGCTTTGGATCAATCCGCATTGACCGAGGGCGCGTCGATAGTATCACTGTTCTTAATGTTTATTGGCGGTTCACCGGTTGGTACGGCGGGCGGCATCAAGACGGTAACTATCGTTGTTCTTGCACTGACCGCATATGCTGCCATAGTGGCAAGAAACGATGTTTCTATTTTTAATAGGTCAATATCCAAGCAGGCGGTCAGAAAGGCGGTAGCAGTTGCTATGATGTCATTCTCCATTATGATGATTTCAACACTTTTGCTTGCTTTTGTAACGGATGCGACCGCACTTGAGATTTTGTATGAAACCGTAAGCGCAACTGCAACGGTTGGACTTTCAAAAAATCTTACGCCTCTTCTCAACATTTGGGGCAAGATAATAATTATCTGCACCATGTACTTTGGAAGAATTGGCCCCATATCCTTGGCGATAGCATTTTCATATCAAAAAGAGATAGTAAATAATATAAAAGACCCGACGGAAGAAATAAGCGTCGGTTAGGAGATAAATATGAGTATTAATAAATCGTATGCGGTTTTTGGACTGGGAAGATACGGATTTGCGGTGGCTACAGAGCTTGCAAAAAGCGGAGCGGACGTGCTTGCGGTGGATATTGATGAGAACATAATCAATTCCGCGGCTACGGTTATTCCGTACTGCAAATGCGCCGACGTTACCGACGTTGAGGTGTTGCGTCAGCTCGGAATATCCAACGTTGACGTGGTTATTATTGCTATGGCCACGAATCTCGACGCGAACGTTATGGCAATTATGCTTTGCAAGGAGCTTGGAGTTAAAACGGTTATTGCAAAATGCTCCGACGATATGCAGGGCAAAATATTTACCAAGGTTGGTGCGGACAAGGTGGTTATCCCCGAAAGAGAGGGCGGTGTTCGTCTTGCTAAAAATATTCTATCCTCGGGATTCGTTGACGTTATGGAGCTTTCGGACGAGGTCTCACTCATTGAGCTTGACGTAAAGAGGGAATGGGTTGGAAAGAGCCTTGTGGAGCTTAATATCCGTAAGAAATACAACGTAAATGTTATCGCAATCAAGGAAAATGATCGCCTTACCATAGATTTTGATCCAAATATGAAGCTTACTGAGGACATGACCCTTGTAATTATAGCACATTCCTCTAAAATCAACAAATTAAAGTAAAAAGAAATGCCCCCGACATCAGTCGGGGGCTTGTTTTTACGAATTTAATATATCGCTGCTTTCTTTAAGCATTTCCGAAATGTTTTCGATAAATTCGGAGTTGTCATTTTCTTGGGGAGTGTTTTCTTCTTCAAGGGCGTCAAGTTCTTCAACCTTGGGAGCGAACTGCCTTGTGTAGAGAAGACATGCGATAACGAGAGCTACCGTATAGTAGAAGCCGGAGAATATATGGAACACGTAGTTGTCGAGCAAGCTTTCCGCTGCGAGCATTGAAGCACCGAGCATGAGCATAAATCTATCGAGTGTGGGCTTGTGAACAAGATATTTGATGGTACAAATTCTATAGAATCCGTAGCACAAAAATCCAAATCCACCGGTTGCTGCGAGCAATTCGAATACAGTGTTGTGAGCAAATTCGGGAATGATGGGTACAATGAGTCCACCGTCAAGTCCGACCTTAAATCCGTAGAAGCCCGTTCCAAAGATGGGGTTTTCGAGGAAGAGATTGAATGCGTCTCTCCAGATGCGGAATCTACCCGAGTCGCCCATACCTCTGTCGAGATAGTGCTGAACTACTGCCAAAATGGGCTCGCGGAAAATTACAAATCCCACGATAGCAGCAACTACACCGCAGGGAATCATAATTCTTGCAACCTTTTTTCTATCGCCCACAAACATTGAAAGAATGAGGCAAATGAAGAAATACGCACTGCCCACGAGCATGGAGTTTCTGGATGTGGAAAGAAGTGTAGCTCCGTACACTGCAAATGCACTTACAAGTGAAAGATAGGGACGCTTGCCCTTCATAAATCCGTAGAAGTTTACGGGAATGAGCATTGAGAGATGGAAACCAACCTCGTTACAACCACCCATACCGAGCACTATCGCACCTCTATTTATAGAGCCGCTTGCGGTAATGTAATTGCCTGAGAGAAGGCAGCCTGCAAATTCAGCAAGGAGAATCCACGTCATAAGCATCGTTATGTGTGTAAAGTAATTTGTCAACTCTTTGGGATCGCTATCAACAAGCGCTACGTAGAAGAGAAGAAACAAAAGCACGAAGCAAAGCACAAGGCCAAGTCCCCAAAGGAGATTGGAAACAGTGTAATCCGCTCTGAAAAGTCCGTTTGCAAGGAATCCCGCGCTGAGAACGAGCATGGGAACAAAGAGGGGAATTTTGAAGAAATTCATCTTTGTGAAAAGCTTATTCTTGAATATGAAAATAAAGATACACACCACAAGAGTTACTGCCGCTACCAAGAATATGTATGGGCGGAGACCTGTGAAATAATTATCACTGGGACGGGGGTCCGTGGGTGAATTTGCAACCGTTATCTGATAGAAAAACGTAAGAGTGAAAAATATAAGCGGTTTTATGGAGTTTGAGTACAGCAGCGCAAATGCTACTATAAGACAGTTGAGCGCCGCCGTGTATACCTCGATTTTTCCGAAGTATCCAACGAGGAGCAATACGGACATTATTACCGGATATATCTCACCCGTAAAAAAGTCACGTTTGATTTTTAAGTTTTTCATCTTGTTGTCCTTTCAAAAGGAATGTCATTACCCCCTATTATACTATGTAT
>CANBDB010000004.1 GCA_947367285.1 uncultured Clostridia bacterium
GGTTTTTAAGGTTGAATAGAGGCGAGTTTGGAAGTAATTTTAACCAAAAAGTTGACTGAAAAACTTATATTTCGACCAAAAAATAGATTTTTTTCAAAAAATGTTGGACAAATCTATTTTTTTGTGTTATCATTTATTCACTACACAAAAGCGAGGGTTTCTACGTGTTATTTTACGATGTTGAATTTTTAACTATTCCCAAAATTAAATATAATTGCTCGGTAATTGCACCCAAATATCGCGCGATGGCAGTCAAAAACGAAAATCTTTTTGAGCTTTGCTATCTCGAGGCGGGTGAATGCGTTTGTCAAACAAGCAGCGGTGCGCTCATTTGCGAGACGGGACATCTTTATCCCATGATTTTTAGAGAAAAAACGGAAATTTATTCCGAGTCCGATCGCCCGGCGAAGATGCTTGCGGTCGGAATTGACTGCTCGTTTAAACTCAATGTGGTGGATTCCGAAAAGCTCTCCGAGAGCGACACAAGGGAGCTTATGAAAAATCTTCTTTCGGGTAGCAGATTCCTCATTCCCAAGGAAGGAATTTCCTCGCTTGCGAGCGATTGGGTTCACTCCTACATGAAAAAGATCGTTTCCTGTAAGGTGGGCGAGAGAATTGGTGAGGAAACACGCGCGCTTTCTCTCTTTATCGACTTCATGAGCCGTATTACCATGTCCAGTATGGATTTGGTCGCTTATGATGCGAAGGCTTTTCCAACCTCGGCCGTTGCATATAGCGAAATGGTGATTTCGTACATAGTAAAAAATTATCACAAAAAGATCAACGTTGCCGACATTGCCAAGGTGTTTGATCTCTCACCGAACTATTTGCACGCGATCTTTAAACAGGTGAAGGGCACTACTATTGTGGATTACCTTACAAACTATCGCATGGCGATTGCAAAGACCTATATTGAGCGCTTTGGACTCCACGCCTACGAGGCTGCCGAGCTCGTAGGAATTGAAGATCCCGCATATTTTAGCCGAATTTTTAAAAAGCTCTACGGCAAGAGCATTAGCAAATTAAAAAGGGAACAGGCTTGATTTTTAAGAGAACTCCGCGAGGGGTTCTCTAGTTTTTTTTGAAGCGAGCTTGTGGGGGGTTATTAGAAGGTAGCCACAAGGTGCAGCGGCGTGATGTTGTGGTGGACCGTCCGGGAGGCCGGTCCCTACAAAAGTTAGTTTGAGTTAAAAAAGGACGGCCAATGGCCGCCCCTACGGCAAAATACACATAGTTCGTGATGTATCTATAAAGTTTAACGATATGTTATTGCGACAATGGCGAAGCCGCGCCAAAAGTTTTTCCAAGCTTTTTCCAAAAAGCGGGCGAAGCTCCATAAAAGTTTTTTGCCTACTTTTTTTGCGGACACACGGTGCGCCCCTACGGTAAAATGCACACAGTTCGTGGTGTATCTTTGAATTTTAACTAAACTCAACTGCGAGAACGACGAAGTCTCCATAAAAGTTTTTTGCCTACTTTTTTTTCAAAAAAGTAGGTGCCAAGCTTTTTCTCGAAAAAGTAGGGGTAAAACAAATTTTGTATTTTCTATTGATTTTGACACATAAGATATGATAAAATATTATTAGGACCATATTGGGAGGTGAAATGATGAACTCAAGAGCAAAAACCGCGTTGTTTATAGTGATTTTCTTGCTAATACAGCTCAGTCCATGGGCTCTTATGGTTGCGTCCGTTTCTCTTATAGCAAACGGCGAGCTTGAAAATTTGGGCGACTCTCTGAACGGACTCGCGTACACGGAGTACCTTTCTTTTGTATCAAACGATCAGGGCGGCTACACGTTAATTGGAGTTCGGCGCACCACCGAGAAAAACGGATATGAATATTATCTCACCTACGAGGAGATCGTTGTACCCAACACCTACAAAGGCAAGCCTGTTACAGCCGTTGCTCCAGAAGTGTTTGAAAATCTTTCCGACCTTAAGCGAGTATCCCTTCCCGACACGATCACAGAGATCGGAGACCGAGCCTTTTACGGTTGCACATCCCTTAGCGATATTAATATGCCCGAAGCACTTGAGATGATAGGAACAAGTGCATTGGCTGAAACTGCCATCATTGAAGCTGTCTTTGGTCCCAACCTGAAAAGCGTAGGAGACTTCGCTTTTGAAGGGGCAGAAAATCTTGAAAGAGTTGTTCTTCCTGAGGGACTCGAAAGTATTGGCAATTGGGCATTCGAGGGTTGTAAATCTCTTAAGGAAATCAACATCCCCGACTCCGTTTCCAATATTGAAGGAGCACTTTTTATAGGATGTGAAAGTTTAAAAACGGTTGCAATTCCTAAAAATATGACTACTATTCCGAATCTATTCTTTTATGAGTCAGGCATCGAAACCATTGTTTTGCACGAGGGAATTACCGAAATCGGTGAGCATGCATTTGCTTACACCAACTTAAAGGAGATAGTTCTCCCCTCCACTCTCGAAAAAATAGGCAAGTGTGCGTTTCTGGAATCTAATATCACGTCCCTTATTATCCCCGAGGGGGTAACTCACATAGAATACTCCGCTTTCGAGAGATGCAAAAACTTGAAAACGGTTGCGATTCCTAAAAATATGACTACTATTCCGAATCTATTGTTTTATGAGTCAGGCATTGAAACCATTGTTTTGCACGAGGGAATTACCAAAATCGGTTATAAGGCATTTGCCAACTCCAACTTAAAAGAGATAGTTCTCCCCTCTACTCTCGAAAAAATAGACGATTACGCATTTGCGGGCACGGACATCACCTCACTTGACATTCCCGACGGAGTAACCGGTATAGGCAGATACGTCTGCGCAGGTTGCGAATTTATCCAAGAGGTCAAATTCCCCGAGGGTTGGACATATATTCCCGAAAGAATGTTTGAAAATGCCAAAATCACAAGCCTCACCGTGCCGGAGGGCATTGAGGAGATAGGTGAGTTTGCATTTTGGAATTCAAGCATAGAAACTATAGTTTTGCCCGATTCACTGAAGAAAATAGGCGACGGTGCTTTTCAAGATACTCCACTTGCCTCAATAGTTATTCCCGACGGAGTTACGTATCTGGGTTCTCAGGCGTTTAGCGACTGCGAAAAACTGACAAGCGTGACTCTCCCTAACGGGCTGACAGTGTTGCCATATCTTGTTTTTGGATCTTGTAAAAACCTCACGTCAATCAATATACCGAGCAATTTGGAGACGATTAATGGATATGCTTTTGCGGAGTCTGGAATTACGGAATTTACTGCGCCCGACACCTTGAAAACAATTCAAAGCAACGCTTTCTATTCTTGCCGTAAATTGACCACCGTTCAGCTTAATGAAGGCCTTATCGCAATTCAAAACCACGCATTCTCAGGATGCACGGCTCTTGAAAGTATTAGTTTACCTTCTACAATTGAACATATAGATTCCGGTATCTTCTCAAATTGTCAGTCTCTAAAAACCGTTGTTTTGAATGGCAAATTTACCAAAATAGAATATAAAATGTTTGAGAATTGCCTGTCTCTTGAAAGCATCACAATCCCGGAATACATAACTCATATTCATCAAAGTTCTTTTGCCGGTTGTACCTCACTTAAATCAATTAAGTTACCCAAGGAGCTTATCAAAATAGATTCTTCGGCATTTTCAAATTGCACGTCTCTTGAAGAAATAATCTTCAACGATAAGCTTAAGACTATTGGCTCTTGGGCATTTGCTAAGTGTTCCTCACTTGTTGAGGTTGTAGTTCCCGACTCCGTTGATAAAATTGAACGTTACGCATTTACGGATTGCACAAGTCTCAAATACGCAACTCTTCCCGAAACCGTGAATGAATTCGGCTA
This sequence comes from uncultured Clostridia bacterium, assembly GCA_947367285.1. GTDB lineage: Bacteria > Bacillota > Clostridia > Oscillospirales > CAG-272 > RGIG4608. The sequence continues at coordinate 3,813 of CANBDB010000004.1, forward strand.
TTATATTTTTGCGAATTGCACTTCCTTGGAAAAAGCAGTACTTCCCAAGAATATAACTGAGCTGTGCGGAACGTTTGAGCGTTGTGAAAGTCTAAAAACCTTTGTCGTTCCCGAGTCGGTTGAAGATATATTTGGATATACCTTTGCTTCGTGCAAATCTCTTCAAAGTATTACCATACCAACAAGCGTTAAGTTAATTACTGATGAAGTGTTTAACGGTTGCACCTCACTTACCGAAATACACTATCTCGGAACTATGGCACAGTGGAAAGAAATAAATATGGGACCATCATATTGGGACAAGAATATACCAAACTACACCATCTACTGCACCGACGGTGAAATTAAAAAACAAAATAATCAATAAATAAGGAGCATTTATGGCTTGGGATAATTACAATAAAAATAAAAAAATGACTAAAAAGCAAAAAGAAAGACTTGCTAAAAAGGGAATGAAGGCCGTTTTCGGTAAAAATCTCTTTGGAGTGATGATGCTCATACTCCTTCTTTGTGTGGCATTCTTCTTGCTCTATCAGCAGAGCGAGCCCGTGCGCGATTTTGTTAACGGTCTCGGCATATTTACTACCACTTCCTCCACAAAACCTGCACCGTTCATTGACCCAAACGGCGACGAGATGGCTATTCATTACATAGACGTCGGTCAGGGTGACGCAACTCTCCTTCAAACCCCCGCAGGAAACGTTCTTATCGACTGTGGCTCAAAGGAGTATGGTGACGACGTTGTAGCCTATCTCAAAGCGCAGGGTGTGGAATTGCTTGAATACGTGATTTTCACTCATCCCCACGAGGACCACATGGGCTGCGCGGCGTACGTTCTCTCCGAAATTGAAGTGAAAAATATCATCATGAACGATCGCCCGAGCACTGCAAATTATTTCGAGGAAGCACTTGACGTTATCGAGAGCAAGAACATAAATACCATCCTCGCATCCCCCGGTGAGATTTACACAGTTGGCGCGCTCCAGCTTCGTCTGCTTGGCCCTTACAGTGCGAAATTCTCAAATCAGGACACCAACAACTCAAGTATTATTATTCACGCGACCTATGGTTTGCACGCATTTTTGTTCACCGGTGACGCTGAGGAGCTCGGTGAGGAAGAATTACTCGAACACCACAAAAACGAATTGAAATGCGACGTCTTCTCCGCAGGCCACCACGGTTCTCGCACCTCTAACTCGCTCGCCCTCTTGCAGGCGGCAAGTCCCGAATACGTTGTTATCTCGGTGGGCGAGGGCAACTCCTACGGACACCCCCACGAAGAAGCGCTCGACGTGTTTGGCAGGGTTGGTGCAACGGTGCTCCGCACCGACAAGCTCGGTTCAATAGTCTTTGTAACCGATGGCGAGACGTTGACCAAAAAATAATAATTAATTATCCCACCCGGAGGGGTGGGATTTTTTTATTTCGGTGGGAAGGGGACTCACGCCTTGTAACGTTCCGCGGGTAAAATCATATAATTTGGTGAATAATGAACAAGGGGGATGAAATATGATCGCAACTACGTCTTACAACCGCGCTCGCGCGGTGGAGTACGCACAAAGATGGGCACTCTCGCGTAATCCGCTTTTTTATGATTTCACGGGTGGGGGTGGAAATTGCACGAATTTTGTTTCACAAGCCGTGCTCGCAGGCTCGCTCGTGATGAATCCAATGGAGACCTTCGGTTGGTATTACCGCAACGTCAGCGACCGTGCGCCCGCATGGACGGGAGTGAGGGAGTTTTATGAATTTATGGTCGGAATTGGTGATTTTTCACCTAAAAATACGCGAATTGGGCCGTTTGCAACCGAGGTCGGACGAGAGAGAGTAGAGATTGGCGACGTGGTTCAGCTTGCAAATTCCAGCGGTGTTTTTTACCACTCGTTGCTTGTTACGGGGTTTAGAGGCAGAGATATTTTGATTGCCGCGCAATCAAACGACGCGCTTAATCGTCCACTTTCCACCTACAATTACGCGACCGCGCGGTTTTTACACGTAGAGGGTGTAAATCTGGAACTCGAAGACCGCGAGGAAGTATTTTCAGCGCTTCTCAACGGTTTGGAGATACCGCCTGCGGATGTGATTTTCAGGGTTACCGAGGTATGAGAAATGCAACTGAATTTTAATGAAAATTTTGAGAGGATGGAGAAAAGGTACTTGTTTTCGGAGATTACCGCGAGGGTTGCTGCATACAAATCGCGCGAGGGCGGAAGCCAAAAAGTTATTTCGCTCGGAATTGGCGACGTAACGCTTCCGATAGCGAGGTGCGTGGCAAACGAGATGGCGCGCGCGGCAGAGGAGATGGCAACGCGCGAGGGCTTTTGCGGTTACGGTGAAACACGCGGCTTGCACGAGCTTCGAGGTGCGATTTCAAGTCGGTACAAGAGGCTTGGCGCGCATCTTGACGAGGACGAAATTTTTATAAATGACGGTTCAAAAAGCGATCTTGGGAACATTTTTGACATTTTTGGCGACATTGAGGCACTGATCCCTTCGCCCGCATATCCCGTTTATCTCGACGCCTGCACAATGAGTGGAAAGCGCGCTCGGATACTTGAAACGAGCGCCAAAAACGGCTTTTTGCCCTCTCCTGAAGGTTTGCCAAAAAATCCTTTTCTCATATTTTTATGCTCTCCGAACAATCCCACGGGGGCAACTTTTTCAAGGGAAGAGCTTTGCGAATGGGTGGATTTTGCCCTTTGCAGCGGCTCGCTGATTATTTTTGATGCGGCATACGAAGGCTTTGTGAGGAGTGAGAAAATTCCTCGCTCAATTTTTGAGATTTCGGGTGCGAAGGACTGCGCTATCGAGGTTTGTTCCTTCTCAAAAAATGCAGGATTTACAGGGATAAGGTGCGGTTGGAGTGTTATTCCGAGGAGTTTGTCCCCCGTTCACGAGCTTTGGTCACGGAGGCAGGCGACGAAATTCAACGGTGCGTCCTATATCGCCCAACGGGGCGCGATTGCGGCTCTATCCCGGGAGGGCGAGCGAGAGAGCTTTTTGCGCACGGACTACTATCTCAAAAACGCAAAGATTCTTGCCGAGGCACTCAAGGAGAAAGAAATTTGGTTTGTGGGCGGTGAAAATTCGCCTTATTTATGGCTAAAATGTCCCAATGGCATGAAATCTTGGACGTTTTTTGACTTTTTGCTCGAGCACGCAGGGATTGTCGGCACACCCGGTGTTGGCTTTGGCGAGGGTGGGGAAGGCTATTTTCGGTTTTCATCCTTTGCCTCGCGGGAAGATGTTCTCGAGGCGGTGGTAAGATTTAACAAATGGCTTTGATATTTTTTTAACATATCTCTTGACTTTTTATGAACATAGTGATATACTTACCAAGGTAAAATAATTACTTTAAATAAAGGAGATTAAAAATTATGGGATTTTTAACAGGTAAAACAGCCATAATCACAGGAGCAGGCTATGCTACTCTTTCCGACGGTAGATGCGGCTCCATTGGTTACGGCATCGCAACAGCTTATGCAAAAGAGGGTGCAAACCTCGTAATCACAGGTAGAAACGTTGCTAAGCTCGAAAAGGCAAAGGAAGAGCTCGAGGCATCTTACGGCATCAAGGTTCTTGCTCTCCAGGCAGACATTTCTGCAGGCGCTGACAACGAAGCAACAGCTAACATGGTTGTTGAAAAGACAATCGAAGCTTTCGGCAGAATCGACGTTCTTATCAACAATGCTCAGGCTTCCGCTTCCGGTGTTACAATTCAAAATCATACAACAGAACAGTTCGACCTCGCTATGTACTCAGGTCTTTACGCAACATTCTACTACATGAAGGCGTGCTACCCCCACCTCAAAGAAACACAGGGCGCAATCATCAACTTCGCTTCCGGTGCAGGTCTCTTCGGTAACTACGGTCAGTGCTCTTACGCAGCTGCTAAGGAAGGTATCCGTGGTCTCTCCAGAGTTGCAGCTACTGAATGGGCTAAGGACGGTATCAATACTAACGTAATTTGTCCTCTCGCTTGGACTGCTCAGCTCGAGAACTTCCAGAACGCATACCCCGAGGCATTCAAGGCTAACGTTAAGATGCCCCCCGCAGGTCACTTCGGTGATTCCGAGCTCGAAATCGGTCGCGTTTGCGTTCAGCTCGCTAACCCCGACTTCAAGTACCTCAACGGTGAAACTCTCACTCTCGAGGGTGGTATGGGTCTTCGTCCTTAACCTACTTTTTCGCCGCTTTTTGAAAAAAGCTTGGCAAAAACTTTTATCGAGACTTCGTCGTTCTCGCAGTGGAGTTTAGCTAAATTTCAAAGATACACCACGAACGAAGCATATTAAAGCAAATAAAAAAAGGAACTCTCTCGAGTTCCTTTTTTGTTTATTTCTTTGCTCCTACGAGGCCGAGGATTCCGTCAATGATAAGTATCACACCAACCGCGAGAATCATATAGTCGAGCGCGTTTCCAAACGCAAGCGCCAAGCCAACGATAATCGTGATAATGGGGAAGATAAGCTTGAGGAAGGTTCTCTTCTTTTTCTTGAGCTTGAGCACCTCAAGGAGCTCCATAAGTCCCTTCACGGCAATAAGAATACCGAGAACAAGGAGAACTATGTTCGTGATTACCCAACCGAGAACGAGAATTGCAATACCGATAACGAGGTTAATGATGCCGCCGAGTGTCTTTTTCTTGGTGAGATCAACTATTCCCATAACGATAAAGAATATGCCTGCGAGCGTCATTGCCCAGTTGAGCATAGAGGAGCGGAATACCGCAAGAAGTGCGCCGAGCACTATGTAAAGAACGGGTGAAGAAATGCTTATGCTGTTTTTCTTTGCCATAAATAAACCCCTTTCGTTTTTTGTGATTTAATTTTATCACAATGCGCAAAATTTGTCAAATAAAATATTTTTTTGCGACAGTATTGTCTGTGTTTATCAGTTTTACAGTTTAAGATACAAAAATAAATCAACTCTCAGTTGATTTTGAGAGGTACGGGTGATTTTTCGCATTATATATAGAAGAAAAATCAAAAAAATTCAAGAAAAGACTTGACAAAATCGCCTTTTTGTGTTTATAATATAGAATGTCATTGTGTAAAAGCGTAAATACGGCTGAAAAGCAACACGCTTCCGAACATACTTCAAGGAGGTGGCAATAATGCTCAGAACATATCAACCTAAGAAAAGACAGAGAAAAAAAGAGCACGGTTTCAGAAAGAGAATGAGAACTGCTGACGGCAGAAACGTTCTTAAGAGAAGACGCGCAAAAGGCAGAAAAAGATTGACTTATTAATCTTTTGAGGGATAATAATTCCCCAAAAATGTACCGATGACCAAGTGGTTATATCCCAGCGTCATCGGTTTTTTTGTAGGGTACAGTTGGAAATTGTTGCATCTACAAGTCTCATTTAACAAATTTTAACCAACAAATCCCACGTCTGCACTTAAATAAAGTAAATTTTAGAAAACCAAAACATAGTTTTGGTTTTCGTTGTTTGCACAATAAAATACTCGGTAAAAACTTGTTTTTACAAGAGAATTTTGTTGAGCAAACCGATAAATTATTTGCAATTTGTCGAAAATTTACGCGGAGTCAGTACAAACCCAAGCGACAAAAAAGCTTTTTGGTTCTTTTTCTCGAAAAAGAACCATCCAAACTAAACTAACTACTAAAACGGAAGTTTAATTTTTCAGCACAAAAGACACACAAAAAAGAACGAAAGGCAAGGAGCAAGATGAAGGATATTGCGATAAGAGAAAATCATCTTTATCAAAAGGCATACCGAAACGGCGAGCGCGCAAACCAAAAGCACGTCAGCGTTTACGTCTTGCGCGACTGGGGTGCAAAAAAGCAAATGCTGATGAACCCCGAAAAGAAGTACATCAACAGAGTAGGCCTTTCGGTTTCAAAGAAAATTGGCGGTGCAGTACAGCGCAACCGAGTTAAGCGCATTATCCGCGCGGGACTCAGTGATGCGAGAGCTTACGGTGAGCTTAGAACGGGCAACTTAATCGTCATAGCGGCGAGAGTTGGCGCGCACGAGGTAAACAGCAAGGTGATTGGTGAGGAGCTTATCTCCGCGTTCCAAAAGCTCAAAATGTACAAGAACGTCAACAAAACTGAGGCGGAGAACGAATGAAAACACTCTGCATAAAACTGGTTCGCTTTTACCAAAAGCATCTTTCAAAACTCAAGGGACAACCCACCTGCAGATTCCGTCCCACATGCTCACAGTACGCAATCGAAGCGATTTCGGAATGGGGAGCTTTTATAGGAATCGGTCTCACGGCATGGCGAATTCTCCGCTGCAATCCATATTGCGCGGGCGGATACGATCCGGTGCCCAAGAAAAAGAAAGAACAAAAATGACACCGCAGTTCGCTATTGAACATTTTTCGCGGTTTACCGAAGTGCTATTCGGTACATAATCAGATAGCACACAACCCATTAAAAACGAAAGGGAATTAACCATTTCGGTTAATTAAAATTAAAATCGAAAATGAAAAAGATTTTTACGTCTAAAATTTTTCTCCTTCTCGTTGTTCTCGTTGCTCTCTGCACGGTGCTCTCATCCTGCGGAAACAACCAACAGCCCATCAAGGTTACTGTTACAGCGCCCGAAGGAAGCTCCCTTACATCCGATCAGCTCAGCGCTATCGGTACGTTTGTAAGAAACAATCCCAGCGCGTGGAACGATTTCGTTGCGGCTTACCGCGGCTATGACGTTCTCGGCGCAGACAAGGATCTTTCCGATTACTCCGAAGTAAAGCCCATCAACGTTGAGGCGGCTAAAAAGGTTCTTGAAAACTACGACACAAACAAAACACTTACCTACACAACTCTCAACGCAAAGGACGTTGAATCCATCGTTAACGCGATGAAAATCACCGTTACCTTTGACGATCAGAGAGACATTTTTGAAACACTCCGCCTCTGGATTGGTACAGCACTTGGTTGGATCACAAACACAGTTGGCTTTGGCAACTACCTTCTCGGTATCTGCATCTTTGCCATCATTGTTGAAATTCTCATGATCCCGCTCTCCATCAAGCAGCAGCAAAACAGCATCAAGCAGGCAAACCTTCGTCCGAAGGAAATGGCTATTAGAAATCACTACAAGGGCAGAAATGACCAAGCAACTCAAATGAAGGTAAATGAGGAGATTCAGGCTCTCTACGAAAGAGAAAACTTCAACCCCATGAGCGGTTGTCTCCCCATGCTCATTCAGCTCCCCATCATTATGCTCCTTTACAACATTGTTATCGATCCCGTTCAGTACGTTCTCGGCTCTACCGCAAGCTTTGGCGCGGCACTCAAGGCGTTCTTTACGGCAAGCACTGCTGCGGGCGGTCTCGGTCAAACTCTTAACTCCGCTAACGGCACAATTGAGATTCTTTCTCTTATCAAGAACCACGATTTCTCCGGTCTTGCAGATTTTGCAATGATTACTGACGGTGCAAAGGTTCTTGACACACTCAACGGCTTTGGAACACTTCCTACCTTCAGCATCGGCCCTGTTAACTTCGGTTACACACCCAGCTTTGATCGTAACCAGTGGCTCCTTATCGTTCCTGCACTTACATTCGTGATCTACTTCTTCACAATGAAGATTTCCAAGAAGTTTACCTACCAGGCAACTACAAATGAGCAGGCTCCCGGCGCAGGTTGCTCCACAAAGGTTATGGAGTTCTATATGCCCGTTGTGTCCACAATGTTCAGCTTTGCAGTTCCCGGTGCGGTTGGTATCTACTGGGTATTCAGAAGCATTCTTTCCACTATCAAGCAATTCATTATGAGCAAGGTTATGCCCCTTCCTCGCTTCACTGACGAGGACTACAAGCAGGCTGAGAAGGAAATGTATACAAAGGTTCCCCAGAGAAAGCGCAAGAACGCACAGGAAAATCTTGATCCCAACAGAGAAAAACCTCGTTCACTCCACCACATCGACGACGATGAGGAAGAGTATATCACGTTCATAAAATAATCCACACATTAAGAAAGAGAATAAATAAAATGAGAAAAGAAACTATCGTAACCGGTAAAACGGTTGAGGATGCTCTCCTCGTTGCCGCTAAAGAGCTTGGCGCGAGCGTTGAGGATCTTGAATATACAGTTCTTGAAGAGCCTAAGAAGGGACTTTTCGGCATTGGTGCCGCTCCCGCAAAGCTTCAGGTAAGCTACGCTCCCACTGCAATTGATCTCGCAGTTGAATTCGTTAAGACAACACTTAAAAATATGAACATTACAGCTGACGTTATTGTTTCCGACACTGAGCTCGGTAAGAAGATCGACGTCCTCGGCTCTGAGGCAGGCGTGCTTATCGGTCACCACGGTGAGACACTCGACTCCTTCCAGCACCTCACAAATCTTGCGGCTAACAGAACCGAAAACAAGAAGGCTCCCACACCCAAGATTTCCGTTGATATCGAGTCTTACAGAGCAAAGAGAGAGGATACTCTCCGCGCACTCGCAAGACGTATGGCTCATAGAGTTGTTAAGTACAAGAGAAGCGTTATGCTTGAACCCATGAACCCCTACGAGCGCCGTATTATCCACGCAGAGCTTCAGTCCTTTGCAGGTGTTAATACTAACTCCATCGGCTCCGAATCCAATCGTAAGGTTGTTATCTACCTCGACGAGAGCAAGAAATAATTTAACAAAATTTATAAGGACTTCGCATTTGCGAAGTCCTCTTTTTGTATGTTATAAAAATCGTTTTGTTTACAAAAATGCCATCATTGCGGACAATCCGCAAGCATCGTAGGGGCGCACCTTGTGAGTCAGTTTGAAATAAATTTAAACAAAATGTAAATTTTTAATATTATTTTGTAAATACGGTTATTGTATGGTATAATAACACTGTATATTTATATAATATTAATTTAATTATTTTAGTACGCGTGTGTGCGCGCGTGCGAGGACTTATAACGAAAGGAATTTTAAACGTGGCAAACAGTGCATATTTGGAAGAAATAAAACTCGTTTGGAACATTGTTTACGAGTCGTTCAGCAGTACGATGTCCACTTCTACACGCGAGCTGTGGTTTGGCGATCTCGTGGTAACCGACTACTGCGACGGTGTCATCACCATGGAAATCAAGAGCGAGCTCAAGTTCAAAACACTCACCGAAAAATACGTTGGCGAGCTTTCGCGTCGCTTTTCCGAGGAACTCGGCTTCGAGGTTGTGGTTAACCTTGTGTTCTCAGGCACTCCTATAAACCATGAGGAAGCTATCAAGAGCATTATGGAACGCGTATCCATTGGTGATCCCAGCTGGAAAAGAGAGCAGGAGAGAGCCAAGGAAGAGGAAAATGATGTAACCCCCCACGTCCTCGGCTCAACAATGCCCCCATTCAATTTTGAATACACATTTGACAACTTTATCGTTGGCTCTTCCAACAAATTCGCTCACGCAGCTTGCGTGGCGGTTGCCAAGATGCCGGCTAAAAACTACAATCCTCTCTTTATCTACGGTCCGAGTGGAATTGGAAAAACACACTTGCTTTACGCGATTACAAACTACCTTCGCGAGCAAAATCCCAACGTAAAGGTTATTTACATAAAGGGTGAGGATTTCACCAACCAAATGATTGACTGTCTTTCCCGTCAGGCAATGCCTGAGTTCCGTGAAAAGTACCGCGACTGCGACGTACTTCTCATTGACGATATTCAGTTCATCGGTGGCAAGGTGTCAACACAGGAGGAGTTCTTCCACACGTTCAATGCGCTCTACGAGGGCAGAAAGCAGATCATCTTGACCAGTGACCGCCAGCCCCGTGAGATCAAGACTCTCGAGGATAGACTTAAAACTCGCTTTGAGTGGGGACTTATTGCGGACATTCAGTCACCCGACCTTGAGCTTCGTATTGCCATCATCAAGAAAAAGGCAGAGCAGGTTGGCGTTGAACTTCCAGAGGACGTGCTTACCTTCCTTGCAGAGAATCTTCGTTCCAATATCCGTCAAATTGAGGGTGCTATCAAAAAGCTCGGTGCGAGAGTTTTCCTCTCCGGTGAGAAGATTGATATGGACCTTGCTCGCGGTTGTATTGCCGAGCTCCTTGGCGGTGCCGAACCTACAAGCGTTACCGTTGAGAAGATTTTCTCTTCGGTTTACCAAAAATACGGCGTCAAGAAGGAGGATCTCATCTCTGCAAAGAGAAATAAAGAGATTGCCTACGCGCGCCACATCACCGCGTATATCATTCGTGAGGTTACCGAGATGTCACTCCCTAATATCGCTAAGATATTTAATCGCGACCACTCAACCATCATCAGTTCAATAGAAACTATCGAGCGCAAGCTCATTACCGACGCGGCTCTCGATTTCGAGATTAAAGAAATTATTAAAGAAGTTTCACCCAATACATAATTTGCTTTTTTCCGCTTTTTGAAAAAAGCTTGGCAAAAACTTTTGGAGCGACTTCGTCATTGTCGCAGTAGAGTATAGCTAAATTTATAAGACACATCTAGAACTATGTGCATTAAAATTGGCAAAAACTTTTGGAGCGACTTCGTCATTGTCGCAGTAGAGTATAGCTAAATTTATAAGACACATCACGAACTATGTGCATTAAAATTGGCAAAAACTTTTGGAGCAACTTCGTCATTGTCGAAGTAGAGTATAGCTGAATTTATAAGACACATCTAGAACTATGTGCATTAAAATTGGCAAAAACTTTAACCGAGCTTCGCACTTCTCGCAATAATGTATTGCTGAATTTCATAAATACAACACGAACTGTGTGTATTAATTGGTTGTAGCTGTTGTGTTTAAAAGAATTTTTCAGCAACGGACAGTCGAGACCGCCTGTCACTACGTCTACAATTAGAACAAGTAAATTTTAGAAAATCGAAACACGGTTTTGATTTTCGTAGTGCGAATAAAGAAATGACCGTCGAAAATTTATTTTCGTAAGGGCATTTGTTAGTTCGTGCCGATAAATTGCTTGCAATTTATCGAAAATTTACGAAGCACTAACACACCCTTTAATACATTCAGCTCGTGACGTGAGCCAAAAAAATATATCCAACAATATTTCGAGAACCGCGAAGCTCCCTAAAAGCTTTTTGCCTACTTTTTCTCGAAAAAGTAGGTTTTTCTCGAAAAAGAACAATCGTACCAAACTAACTACTAACTACCAACAAGAATGGAGATAAAAAAATGAAAATTAGATTCAACAGACACGAATTTGCAGCGGCGATGGCACCTCTTATGTGTTGTGTGTCAACAAAGGTAACTGTACCTGCTGCTGAGGGTATTCTCATTGAAGCTAAATTCCCCGACGAAGTAGTTCTCACAACCTTCGACCTTGAGAAGGGTATGAGATACACAACTCACGCAGAGGTACTCGAAGAGGGATCCTACATTATCAATGCGACCAAGCTCAACCAAACTCTCCGAGTAATGCCTTCGGATGAGATCGAGCTCACAGTTGACGATAGAAACGTTGCAAACGTAATCAGCGGTAAATCCAGCCACAAGATGAATGCACTTTCAGGCTCGGATTTCCCCACACTTCCCAAGCTCACATCCAACGATGCTTTCTTTGTTAAGCAAAGCGACCTCAAGGAGATGTTCAGTCAAACCATGTACGCAATGGGTGTGAACGATCAAAGAAATATCCTCAACGGTACTTTCGTAAAAATGGTAAACGATCAGCTCACAATGGTTTCCTGCGACAACTTCAAGCTCGCCAAATGTGATAGAAAGATCGAATACACAACCGAGCAGGAATACGCAGGAACATATAGAAATGCGTTCATTCTTCCCGTTAAGACAGTTAACGAGCTTGTTAAGCTCCTTTCCGATAACAAGGAGAGAACTGTTCGTGTCTTTATGACAAGAAAGAATATCGTATTTGAAATTGGCGATATCACATTCTTCTCTCGTCTTATTGAGGGTGAGTACCTCGACTACGATAGAATCATCGTTAAGAACCACAAGTACAGTGTAGAGTGTGACCGTGACGAGCTCATTTCCGCTCTTGAACGCGCTGCCCTCGTTACCGAGGAAAGAATTGCAGGCTCACTCAGAAGCCACGTTAAGCTTGTTTTCGATGGCAATCTTCTCAAGATCACCGCTAACTCCAGTGCAGGCAGCACATACGATGAGATTGAGATCAATGATATCGGCACGCCCCTTACTATCGGCTTCAACAACCGTTATCTCATCAACTCCGTAAGAGCGTGCAACGCGGAGAGAATTAAGCTTTCTCTTTCTTCTCACCTCTCATCTCTCAACATTGTTCCCGCTGAGAAAAAAGAGGGAATTGAAGAAGTATTTATGCTTCTTCCCGTACGTCTTAAGGACTAATTTTTCCAATTTGAAATATGCTTTGTAAAAAAGTTGAACTGCAAAATTTTCGCAACGCGGAGTGCGAGGTCATTGAATTTGACAACGGCATAAACGTGCTCCACGGCGAAAACGCGCAGGGAAAGACCAATTTGCTCGAGGCGATCTATTTCATTTCGCTCGGCAAGAGCTTTCGTACCACTCACGAAACGGAGATAATCCGCTTTGGCGAGGAGTTTGCTTCCATCTCCCTTGACTATGAGAGTGAGGGCAGGGAACAAAACGTTACAATGCGCTTTTCCGACAATGCAAGGCAAAAGAAGAACGTAACGCATAACGGAGTTAAAATCACAAAGCTCTCCGAGCTTGTGGGCTCGTTCCGTGCGGTTCTTTTCTCGCCCGATCACCTGCAAATGATAAAGGACGGTCCGGCACTCCGTCGCAACTATCTCGACGTTGCGATATCGCAAATAAGACCGATGTATCTTCATTCATTACAAAAATATAATAAGATTTTAAAGAATCGTAACACATTGTTAAAGAATGCCGAGGAGGATCGCGCGACCTTTGATGCGACCATCGACTTTTGGTCGGCTCAGCTCGCTCACGAGGCAGCTCTTATCGCAAAAGCACGCGCGGAGTACGTTGCCAAAAGCGGTGAGATAATTGCGGATTTTTATAGTCGCATGTGCCAAAGCGGTGAAATTGACGAGCACCCCGAGTTTATCTATGCGGGCTCGGCAAAGCAGGACGGTGAACTCTATTTTGACGTTGCCGCCACAGAGAAAAATTTTCTTCGCCTGCTCACCGACTTCCACGAGCGCGAGATTGCCGCAGGCTCAACGCTCTATGGCATCCACCGTGATGATATAATTATCAACCTCAACGGCAAGAACACCCGTCTTTACAGCTCACAGGGGCAGCAGCGCTCCCTTGCGCTTGCAATGAAGCTCGCCGAAGGCGAGATATGCAAGATGGACTGCGGTGAGTATCCCGTGTTCCTCTTTGACGACGTTTTCTCCGAGCTTGACTCGGGCAGACGTAAAAATCTCCTCCGAGAGATTGCCAACCGCCAAGTCATTATCACCTCCTGCGAGAACGATATGGACCTCGCAGTGCCCTTTAAACGCATTGAGGTGGCAAAGGGAAAGTATATTAGTTGATTTAATTAGTTTAGTGTGGATCGCAGGGGGCTTTTTTAAAAAAACCGTCCCCTGCACCCCAAAAACTTTTAACACTTTGTACTGACTTATTCCGCGCAAATTGTTGTGCACGGTTGTGTTATATTATGGCGGACAGTCGGGGACGCCTGTCCCTAAAAAAGTTAGTTTGAGTTAAAAAAAGGACGGCCAATGGCCGCCCCTACAATAGAATAGATTTAGTTCGTGATGTGTCTTTAAAATTTAGCAAAACAATATTGCGAGAACGACGAAGTCTCGATAAAAGTTTTTTGCCTACTTTTTTTCAAAAAAGTAGGTGCCAAGCTTTTTTCAAAAAGCGGGCGAAGCTCCATAAAAGCTTTTTGTCTATTTCAATACACACAGTTCGTGATGTGTCCGTAAAGTTTAGTAATACATTATTGCGAGAACCGCGAAGCTGATTAAAAGCTTTTTTGCCTACTTTTTTCTCGAAAAAAGTAGGTTGTCAACAGGTTTTCCACAAGGTTTTGCTCGGTGTGGGAAAGGCAGTGGAAAATGTGTTATAAAAAACGCGTGAAGTATTGATTTTATTGACTTTTCTCAATTGTTCAAAAATTCATTTTGAACGGTCGAGAGGCATTGATTTTGGAATAAAAATCCGCAAAATCCGAGTTTTCAAGAAGGAGTTTTCCAATCCACAAGATTTTGTGGAAAAGTCAAAAATCGTCAAAATGGTAAAATTTTCGATTTTTTGCCAATAATGTGCCATTTGGCAGGTTTTCGCAATAATGGGCAGTTGTTTTCCACATTTCGTCCTTTGATTTTTAACAAGAAATCCACAGGCAAAATTTTGGCGCAGATCCTTGAAAAATAAGGCTTTGGGGGAGTTTTCAACATTTTCTACAGCCCCTAATACGTACTATAACTAAATATTTATTAATATATTTATTTCATTTATTTCTTTATATAGCGCTTCGCGCAAAGAGAAAAAGTTTTTTTGATTTTTGATGAGAAAGGAGACGTGAACGTGATTTACCTAAACGTTGGCGCGGGGAAGAGCATTCCCGAGCGCGATATTGTGGGCATATTTGATATGGACACGTCGACCATCTCGCCCATAAGCCGAAAATATCTCTCTGAGGCGGAAAGGGCAAAGAAAACTGAATCACCCTCTTACGAAATACCGAAATCCTTTATTGTTTACCGCACCCCCGACGGTGAGATTAAAGTGTGTTTTTCACAATTTTCGTCGGCTTCACTCCTTGGTAGAGTGGAGAGGTAAGGGGAGCGCGGTATTTGCAAGCTCTCTAAAAAAACAATCAAAGGAGCAAGAAGTATGGAAAACAAAGAAAAATACACTGCAAAATTTGCAAGCTTTATGAATAAGGCGTCGGATTTGGGTAAAAAAGCCGCGGATGGTATTCAAAAAGGAGCGAAAGACTTATCAGATCAAACACAAAAGGCACTTTATGAGCAAAGAATGAAATATTATAATCCTTTGTTCAGAGATAAGTTTTTTAGCGAAGATTTTAATTTGCCCAATGTAATACAAATCGTTGATGATGCGGTAAGAAAAGACGTTGATGTTTGTGAAGGGGCAATAGGTTGGATAAAAAGCACCGAAGGTGTTGAAATCCTGTATCTTTATGATGAGTTTATTAGAGAAAGTAAGATAAATTTTGTTCCATTTGTTAAATGTGATGCGGTTTATTGCGTAGATAACTTTGATAGAAGTAAATTTATCAATACCGAAACGATATTTGATAGATCAATGAACGAAAAAATGGCGGAGCTTGAACATATTGCTTATTCGCTTGGCGCTAAGAGTTGTTCCATTGAAATGATTGAAGAAAATTTCGAGGAGGAAACTTCTAAGACTTACGCGAGTTCCAAGGTGAAAAATATTGGCGCGGATTATGAAAATATATTACATAAGCAAAACAAATCATATCAAGGTGGGAAAAATATCTCATATTTTGAGGGTGAAAGACCCCCTGTTGAACCAAAATTAAAATGGTTTGCTCATGATGACAACATAAAAAATTTAATTGAAATGAGATGTTCCGGAAAACATACGATAAGATCCAAGTCGCTCGTGTTTAAGGGTTCATCATCAGTCACTATGTCGAGGAAAAATGCTATTGCTATTGATATAATTTCTAAAGCTAAGGGTGGTTTATCAATGGAAAAAAGATCTATAAAAGAGCATTGCACTCAAATGGTGCTTGAAATTGAGTTCTAATTAGCCTTCCCCAAAAACGAGAAGACTATATTCACATACAAAACTGAAAGGAAACAGAAATGGAAAACCTTGAAAAGAATCTCGACCTTGTGGTTGAGGAGAGCTACACAGAAGAAAATATACAGGTCCTTGAGGGACTTGAGGCGGTTAGAAAGCGCCCCGGTATGTACATTGGTACTACCTCCATTGGCGGTCTTCATCATCTCGTTTACGAGATCGTGGACAACTCCATTGACGAGGCGCTCGCAGGTCACTGCGACAAGATAACCGTTACTATAAATCCCGATAATTCCGTTACCGTTGAGGACAACGGTCGAGGAATTCCCTCGGCTATTCACCCCAAGCAGGGAATCCCCACGCCCGAGGTGGTTTATACCATCTTGCACGCGGGCGGTAAATTTGGCGGTGGCGGTTACAAGATTGCGGGCGGTCTTCACGGCGTTGGCGCGTCCGTTGTTAACGCGCTCTCCGAGTGGCTCGAGCTTGAGGATATTTATGACGGAAAGGTATTTACCGAGCGATTTGAGCGCGGTAAGGTTGCGCGCGCTTTCGCGTGCGTTGGCGACGCGTCATACAAGAAGAGCGGTGTTAAGGTAACCTTTAAGCCCGACCCCGAAATTTTTGAGGACACCGTTTTTGTTTACGAAACACTTGAGAACCGCATGCGCGAGCAGGCGTTCCTTAACGCAGGTGTTCGCATTGCGCTCATTGACGCGAGAGGCGAAGAGGTAGTTGAAAACGAGTTTGTATACGAGGGCGGTATCAAGAGCTTTGTTACGCACCTCAACAACAACCGTCATAACGAGCTTATTCACCCCGAGGTTATCTATATGCGCGGCGAGAAGGGCACCAGCGTTGCCGAGGTTGCGCTTCAATACAATGACAGCTACAATGAGCTCATTCTCTCCTTTGCAAACAATATGCACACTATTGAGGGCGGTACGCACGAGACGGGCTTTAAGAGCGCTATCACAAAGGTTCTCAACGATTACGCGCGCAAGGTGGGTATTCTTAAGGACAGCGACAAGAATCTCTCAGGTGAGGACGTTCGTGAGGGTCTTTGCGCCATCATCAGCGTTAAGCTTGAGGACGCGCAGTTCGAGTCCCAGACCAAAGCGAAGCTTGGTAACAGCGAGGTTAGAACCCTCGTTGACAATATCGTAAGCACAAAGCTTGCGGAATACTTTGAAGAAAATTCCGGTGTTGCTAAAAATATACTTGACAAGGCACTCGCGGCATCCCGTGCGAGAGAGGCGGCAAGAAAGGCACGTGAGCTCACAAGACGCAAGGGCGTGCTTGGCGGTTCAACTCTCCCCGGCAAGCTCCGTGACTGTCAGGAGAGAAGAATTGAAGTAACTGAGCTCTATCTCGTAGAGGGAGACTCCGCGGGCGGTTCTGCTACGCAGGGAAGAAACTCCAAATTCCAGGCAATCTTGCCCCTTCGTGGTAAGGTTCTTAACGTTGAAAAGACACGTATAGATAAGGTTTACTCCAATCTCTCGCTCATTCCCATTATTCAGGCACTTGGTTGCGGCATTGGTGAGGAATTTGATATTTCCAAGCTCCGTTACGGTAAGATCGTTATTATGGCGGATGCCGACGTTGACGGTTCTCATATCAGAATCCTTCTTCTCACATTCTTCTTCCGTCACATGCGTCAGCTTATTGACAACGGACACATCTACCTTGCACAGCCCCCGCTCTACAAGGTTTACAAGCGCACAGGCGGTAGAAACCAGCAGGAATACTACGCGTTCTCTGACGCGGAGAGAGACCAGTATATCGAAATGCTCGGCGGTCACAACGTTGAGGCTGATAGATATAAGGGTCTTGGTGAGATGGATGCTGAGCAGCTTTGGGAAACAACTATGAATCCCGAAACGAGAACACTCCTCAAGGTTACAACCGAGGACGCAGCGGCATGCGACGCAATGTTCTCACTCCTCATGGGCGACAAGGTTGAGCCCAGACGTGAGTTTATTGAGCAAAACGCGAAATTTGCCGAAAATCTTGACCTTTAAGGAAAGGAGCTATAAACTGTGGAAAATATTAAAAATCACGACAACGGAAGAATTGAATTTCCCGAGCAAAAGATAATTGACGTGGATATGAAAAAGGAAGTTGAACGCTCCTTTATCGAATACTCTATGTCCGTTATTGCGTCCCGTGCGCTTCCCGACGTACGCGACGGTATGAAGCCCGGTCAACGTAGAATCCTCTACGCTATGTACGAGGACCACCTCACCAGCGACAAGCCCTTTAGAAAGAGTGCTACGACCGTTGGTAACGTTCTTGGTAGATATCACCCCCACGGTGATGCTGCCGTTTACGGAACGATGGTTAGAATGGCTCAGGACTTCTCCTACAGATACACACTTGTTGACGGTCACGGAAACTTTGGTTCCGTCGACGGCGACGGCGCTGCGGCTTACCGTTACACTGAGGCACGTCTTTCAAAAATTTCGGACGAGCTTATGCGCGACCTTGACAAGGGCGTAGTTGTAATGACAAAGAACTTCGACAACCGTCTTGACGAGCCCACTGTTTTGCCTGCAAGATTCCCCAATCTTCTTGTAAACGGCTCGGTTGGTATTGCGGTTGGTATGGCTACCAATATCCCCACCCACAACTTGGGCGAGGTTATTGACGGCACTATATATAGAATGGACAACCCTGAATGTACCGTTGAGGAGCTTATGGAGTACATAAAGGGCCCCGACTTCCCCACGGGCGCAACGATTTACGGTGTTAACGGTATTATCGAGGCGTACAAGACGGGTAGGGGACGTATTATCGTTCGCTCCAAGGCGAGAATTGAGGAGGATCACCGCCGTATTGTAATTACGGAGATCCCCTACATGGTTAACAAGAGCACTCTTTGCGAGAGCATTGGTAATCTCGTAAACGAGAAGAGAATTGAGGGTATTACCGATATTCGTGACGAGTCGGGTAGAGGTGGTATGAGAATTGTTATTGAGTACCGCCGTGACGCTAACGCGCAGGTAATTCTCAATCAGCTCTATAAATTTACACAGCTCCAGGAAACGTTTGCGGCAAATATGCTCGCGCTCGTAAACAACGAGCCCAAGACTCTCTCTCTTCCCGAAATTCTTGACCTCTATATAGCGCATCAGGAAAGCGTTATTAGAAGAAGAACACAGTATGATCTTGACAAGGCTCTTGCACGTCAGCACATACTTGAGGGCTACAAGATTGCAAATGACAATATCGACGAGATAGTTGAGCTTATGAAGACCTCAAAATCCATTCCCGACTCCAAGGATCGACTCATGGAGAGATACGGTCTCTCCGAGATCCAGGCGCAGGCTATAGTTGAAATGACTCTCGGCCGTCTCACAGGTCTTGAGCGCCAAAAGATTGAGGACGAGCTCGCTCGCCTTGAGGCTCTTATTGCCGATCTTCGCGATATTCTCGCAAACGACTGGAGAGTTTGCGATATCATTAAGACGGAAATGCTTGAGATTAAGAGAAAATTCGCTGACGCGAGAAGAACTGATATTCTTCCTGCTGAAGAGGATATTCTCCTTGAAGACCTTATCGAGCGCCACGAGTGCGTTATTACACTCACTCACGCAGGTTATATTAAGCGCCAGCCTGCTGATACCTATTCCGCACAGCACCGTGGCGGTAAGGGTATTATAGGTATGACCACCAAGGAAGAGGACTTTATAGAAAAGGTTATCGGTGTGCACTCTCACTCATATTTGATGTTCTTTACCAATATCGGTAAGGTTTATATGAAGAAGGCATACCAAATTCCCGAGGCATCAAGAACTGCAAAGGGAACGTTTATGAGAAATATCCTTGAGCTTGAGGACGGCGAAAAGATCACTGCTATGATCTCCGTGCCCGAATTCAACGAGGAAGAATATCTCGTTATGGTAACGAGAAACGGTATTATCAAGAAGACACTCCTTTCTGAGTACGAATACCAGAGAAAGCTTGGTAAGAAGGCTCTTAATCTCGACGAGGGCGACGAGCTTGTGTTCGTTATGAGAACTAAGGGCGATTCCAACGTTATTATCGCAACGAGAAACGGTATGGCAATTCGCTTTGACGAGAGAAATGTTAGACGTATGGGCCGTGTTGCACGCGGTGTGCGTGGTATCAGACTCCGTGATGGAGACTACGTAGTGGGCGTTGCCGTTGTTGACGAGAGCAAGAAGCTCCTTACCATTACCGAAAACGGATTTGGTAAGAAGGTTGAGTTCTCCGAGTTCCGTGAGATGAAGAACCGTGGTGGTTATGGTGTATTCTGTCACAAGCTCACCGATAAAACCGGCAAACTCTCTGGTATTGCGGTGGTTGATGATGATAACGATATTATGCTCATTACTGACCAGGGGCAGATGATCCGTGTTCACGCGAGTGATATCTCCACGTATTCAAGAAATGCAGGCGGTGTTATCATTATGCGCCTTGCTGACGGTCAGCACGTGGTGAACTTTACTAAGGTTGCCAAGGACGAGCCCGAAGACGAAGTAGCTCCCGCAAGCGAAGCTCTTGAGGGTGACGAAATTGTTGAAATTTCCGAGGGTGAAGTAGTTGAGGTTGTTGAAGAGGCAATCGAGGACGAAGTTGAAAGCACCGAGGAATAATTTTGTATGATATAAAGAAAGGCAGGAGATTTTTTCTCCTGCCTACTTTTTTCCGCTTTTTGAAAAAAGCTTGGCAAAAACTTTTGGAGCGACTTCGTCATTGTCGCAGTAGAGTATAGCTGAATTTATAGACACATCACGAACTACATTCATT
>CANBDB010000005.1 GCA_947367285.1 uncultured Clostridia bacterium
CTGAGGGGAAGGTGTCACCGATAGGTGACGGATGAGGGGATCGCCATTTAGTTTATGCTAACGGCTTTATAGTAAAACAAAATCCTTGATTTCTATGTAATTTCTTTTGTTTTGGAACAAAATGCAGTTAAAAAAGACTATTATTTGCACAGACTTCGTTCCCCTCATCCACCGCAAGCGGTCCCCCTTCCCCTCAGGGGAAGGCAAAGACAAATCTCAATTTACCGAACAAAAAAAATGCAGAACCGAGTAAGCACTCGGTTCTGCGCTTTTTACATACAGGTTACAATTATTTTATCATTATCTACGGAAATATGCACCTTGGAAATCGTGCGATTATAGTCCGCGATAACCTTTTCGGCAATGGCGTCTTCAATATGAGTTTGAATATATCTTCTCATATTTCTAGCGCCAAATTTTGCACTGTATGACTTTTCGCCAACGTGCTTGAGCGCTGCCGCAGTATATGTGAGATCAATTCCCTTTTCAAGAAGTGCCACCCTAAGCTCACCGAGCATAATTTCCGCAATTTTTGCAAAGTTTTCTTCGGTAAGAGAATTAAAGGTAATTATCTCGTCAACTCGGTTGATAAACTCGGGACGAAGGAAGCCCTCAAGTGCCTTCATGGTGCGCGCCTCCTCAGCGGAAAGACTATCCGCAGAAGCAAATCCTGCTCTGCCCGAGGAGTTGGTTGAGCCCGCGTTTGTGGTCATAACCAAAATCGTATTTTCAAAATTTATGGTTCTTCCCTGCGCGTCAGTCACACGTCCATCGTCAAGAATTTGAAGAAGTACGTTGAGTACGTCGGGATGAGCCTTTTCAATCTCGTCAAAGAGGATGACGGAATAAGGTCTTCTTCTAATCTTTTCAGTGAGCTGTCCCGCCTCGTCGTAACCAACGTATCCGGGGGGCGCTCCTATAATTTTTGATACGGAATGCTTCTCCATAAACTCGCTCATATCAAGGCGAATGAGAGTTTCGGGAGAGTGGAAAAGATCGTTTGCAAGCTGCTTTACAAGCTCCGTCTTACCAACACCGGTTGGACCTGCGAAAATAAAGGATACGGGCTTTCTCTTGTAAGAAATACCTGCTCGGTTTCTCTTGATAGCTCGGCAAATTGCGTTTACCGCCTTATCCTGACCGATTATATGTGTTTTTAATCTTTCCTCTAATTTGTCAATTTGCTCGTACTCGTTAGCGCTGACTGTAAGCGCGGGAACACCCGTCCAAACCTCAACAACATCAGCGAGCTCCTCAGTGGTAAGAGCTATGCTCTCGCACTCGCCCTCAAGCGCCTTTAATTCATTGGCAAGCTTGATCTCACGGGATTTGAGCTTTGCAATCTTCTCATAAGCATCCGCATTATCGGGAGAATCAACGGGAGTCGCCTCGAGCGCTTCTCTATCTTTCTTTATTGCAAGGAGCTTTTCTCTAATTTCAATGCTCTTGTTGAGCGATGCCGAATTGAGTGAGAGATTTGCAGCCGCCTCGTCAAGAAGGTCGATAGCCTTGTCGGGCAAATATCTATCGGTAATATATCTCTCGGAAAGCACCACCGCACTTTTAAGAATTGCATCAGGTATCTTTATTTGATGGAAGGACTCGTAATAATGCTTGATTCCCTTGAGCATTTCAAGAGTTTCCTCAATTGAAGGCTCCTCAACCTTTACGGGTTGGAAGCGGCGTTCAAGAGCACTGTCCTTTTCAATATATTTGCGATATTCGTTGAGTGTGGTCGCGCCAATAACTTGGATTTCGCCACGTGAAAGTGCGGGCTTGAGCATATTAGCCGTGCTAACGCTTCCCTCACTGTTGCCTGCGCCAACTATGTTATGAACCTCGTCAATAACGAGGATTATATTGCCCGCATCCTTAACTTCCTTGAGAAGCCCGAGAAGACGGCTCTCGTACTGACCGCGGAACTGAGTTCCCGCAACAAGCGCGGTAAGGTCAAGCAGGTGTAATTCCTTGTTTTTAAGCTTGTATGGCACATCTCCGCGTACAATTTTTTGAGCAAGCGCCTCGGCAATTGCAGTTTTACCAACACCCGGCTCACCTATGAGGCAGGGGTTGTTCTTTTGACGTCTTGAAAGAATTTGAATAACACGAGCGAGCTCCTTTTCACGTCCGACAATAGCGTCGAGCTTGCCCTCTCTCGCCTCGCGGTTGAGGTCCTTACAGTAGGAATCAAGGAATTTTCTCTTCTTTTCCTTCTCTTTTTCGCCACCCTGCGCCTTTGCTCCCTCAACGTTGGGAGCGTTGGCAGGCTTGCCGCCAAAGAGCTTTTGAAGGTCAATAGCAGGCGCTCTGCCCTCGTCGTCATCAAGATCATTGTCCGCCATCATATCGGGCAAATTACCGCCATTTTCCATCATTCTTGCCATTTCGTCCTCCATGCCCGCAAGCTCCTCGGAAGAAATGCCAAGTTTATTCATCATATCACCAAGCATATTTTCAAGAGGAAGACCAAGCTCCTTTGCACAAGTGATACAAACACCCTCGTTCTTCTTCTCTCCGTTCTCAAGCTTGGTTATAAACACAACTGCCATTCTTTTATGGCATCTTGAGCACATCATCATAATGTTTCACCTCCCTGGGTAAATAATCAACGGGTAAACAACCCAATTTTATATATAAGTCGGGTAACAATTGTACCCTCTACGAAATCACTTCCAAATAAAAGCATTGCTACGCAAGCCGCAAAGCTGAGGAAAACGTATGCGTGGGAAAGTCCCCAAACGCTTCCGAGAATTTTATTCACTCCGTTAAGCACGGGAAGCTCAAACATTTTTTCAACAAAGATAATCGCTATTGAGCAAATGACGTACGCCAAAACAAAGGTGATAACGTAAGCCAATATTTCGGACAAAACACTTATGGCAACGCCCTCAATCTTCTCACCGAGCTTGTCGGCAACATCAACTGCATTTCCGGAAAGAGACTCAAAATAGCTCTCAAATCCATTTGCACTGAGAACCCTCTTAACTATCGACGGAAGTCCCGAGGTAAGATCCTCATATTTCAAGCTATCTCCCGCGCTCTCAGCCTTTTGTACAAGTACAGCACTCACCTTGTCTTCAAGACGTGGTGCAACGAATTGCTCCTGACAAAATCCAACGAGATAAGCACCAAGAAGCGTGGTGATAATTATTACTATAGTGAGCTTGGTATATTGAAAAAACGATTTGATAAATCCTTGCTTTATGCCAAGAAAAACAAAGCCTGCCAAGGATAAACACATTAATACATCAAGCAAAATTTGCCATTTATTCATAAAAATTCCCCCGTTATAAACTGAGATTATTTATCTTTATTACTTATTTCCAAAATTCAAAAATTTTGCGTAAGAATCACCGCAAACAACCAGTGTGTTCTTATCGTAAACAAGCATCTTAAATTCATTGGCGACAATTTCGTGCTTCTCACTTGTGCCAAGAGCTGTGCTTATTCTTTCAAAACCGCCGAGGTGCTGAACAAAAATATATCCGTCGTCAAGAGCAATATCAAGCGCTCTTTGGTCTATGGTATGAGTTTTCTCCACTTTTCCTCGTTTGTTGAGGAGCAATACCGTAGTCTTATCTCTCGCTCCGAGAGAACTTACTATGGCTATATTATCTTCTCCAAAATGGTATAAATATATTTCATTCTCACTCAAATATTCACCTATCAAAGCCATAGAAGATGAGAATACATTAATACCGTTTTTTCCAACGGCAATAATGTTGCCGCCTTCTACTATCTTAATTTCATAAGGAATTCCCCAAATGGTACAAGTAGCCATTTGATAGTCGGAGCTGCCAACCTTATAAACTCTGATTTCGGTTCGGTAATTGCTTCCCTCGGCGAAAGAAAGCGCCACGGCAAGTCTTGCGCCATCCTCGGAAATGGATAGAGAGGTTACGTATCCATCACGGAAGTTGTAGTCATATTTATCGCCGTTTTGCTTATAAACACGCACAACGGAGCTATATTTTTCGCTACCTGTGATAAGCGCAAAATCCCCTGTATTTGCAAGGCTGGCACCGTAAATTGAATAGTCCAGCACCGCACCGTTAACTTGGGAAAATGAGTTATAGAGTGAAAATTGCTTGCCACCCACGTCGTAGAGCAAAACATATCTTTCGCTACTTACAAGCTTTGGGTTTCCATAGGTATGGTTACTTGAAAAAAGCTCCCTTCCACCTGCGGAGTATATGGACATCTTTTCCCTGCTCGCCACCACAAGACCCTCTCGATAGGTCGCAAAGCTTTGCGAATTGCCTGCGTTGTAAGTGATGGTATCGTGAACGGAATTAACGTAATCCCCCGCGAGCTTGACGTCCTTAGCAAGATAGTAAAGCTTATTATACGTCAAATTTCCCGAGAATAAAAGTGCCAGGGTAACTATTACCAAAGCAATACTCAATATTCTCTTGAAATATTCATAGCGATAGCTTACCTTTGCAAGATAAATATCCGTTTTTCCGTCGTAATTCTTTTTTACGGAGCTCGGGTTATATCTAAATTTTTGAATTATTTCATTAATATCAGGCTTCATAACCCTGCTCCTTTCTTTTAATAATCTACTTTATTGAGATAAAGTCCGCAAGCGGGCGCGGTTGCACCTGCATTTTTGCGATTTTTACTTTCGGTGATTTTTTGGATATCCTCGGGTTCAATTTTTCCCTGTGCCACAAGTAAAAGTGTACCCGTCATTATTCTCACCATATTGTAGAGAAAACCGTCCGCCGCCACCTTGAAGATAATAAAATCGCCTTCACGTACAACGGATGCATATTTGATTTCTCTATTAGTATCCACAATTTTTGAACCCTGAGCCATGTAGGAGCAAAAATCGTGCTTGCCGCAAAAATATTGCGCGGCACTATTCATCTTTTCAACAGTTTCATCGGAATAAAGCTGAGGAACGTGATACGCCCTATCGGCATGGAATGGATTTTTAATGGGATTGTTCCAAATCTTATAGACATATTCCTTGTGCTTTACGTCATATCGGGGATGGAAATCATTTTCCACCATTCTCGCCTCAAGCACGGAGATATCGTCGGGCAAAACGGAATTGAACGCAAGCGGAACGCTCTTCATAGGAATGGTGCAATCTATCTCATTCGCGCCCTTCTTTGAAACACAAATGAAAAATTGATTGGCATGAACACCGCTATCGGTTCTGGAGCAGCCCACTATATCACAATCAAATCCAAAAATTCGGCTTGCCGCCTCGTTCAGCTCGCGCTGAACCGTGGGCTTATCGGGTTGAACCTGGTAGCCGCAATAATTCGTTCCGAGAAAGCTGATTTTTAGTAAAAGCTTCATACTAAATCCTCACTCAAAAAGGCAAATAAGGCGCGGCAAAAATGTTAATGCAAACAATTGCAACACCGAATGCAATAACGGCAACGAGTGCCAAAATATCGCTCGCACGGCACTTGAGTATCTTCATTCTTGTTCTTCCCTCTCCACCGCGGTAGCAACGGCATTCCATAGCGGTTGCAAGGTCAAGCGCGTGGCGGATCGATGATGAGAACAAGGGTATAAGTATCGGAATAAGTGCCTTTGCTCTTTGAATAAGAGAGCCGTTTGTAAAATCTGCTCCTCTCGCCTTTTGCGCGTTCATAATCTTGTCCGCCTCTTCCATAAGAGTGGGAATAAAGCGGAGAGCAATGGTCATAATCATTGCAAAATCGTGCACGGGGAGTCCTATTTTTTTAAGAGGGCCAAGCAATCTCTCAATACCGTCGGTAAGAGAGATAGGGGTTGTTGTATAAGTAAGCAAAATGCTGCTTCCAACAATCAAAACAAAAATTCTTGTAACAAGAAATATTGCATTAACTATACCCTTACTATAGATTTGAATAAATCCGAGATCAAGTAATGGTGCGCCCTCTCCCTTAGTCCAAAAGATATTGATTATCGCGGTAAAAGCAATAATAAACAATATTGGCTTAACCGATTTAAGCACTATCTTAATCGGTATATTTGAAGCAAGAACAATAACGAGTGCGGACACAAGCAAAAGAGCCATGGAAGCTATATTCGAGCATAGAAAAACTATCACGATATATAGCACCGCAAGAACTATCTTTATTCTTGGATCAAGGCGGTGTATTGGTGAATCGACAGCATAATACTGTCCAAGTGAAATACTTTTCATTTTGTACCTTTCATAAGGCGCGCAATTTCTTCAACTGCCGCGCTTTCAGTATAAATTCCGTTGTTTACCTTAATTCCTCTTGCACTAAGCTCGTGCATAAGGAGTGTGATTTGTGGAACGGCAAGACCGATTCTCTCAAGCATTTGTGACTCGGAGAAAACCTCGTCGCGCGTGCCGTGCAAAACGACCTCACCGTGAGATAGCACGATGATATCGTCGCAAAGGCGAGCCATATCCTCCATACTGTGGCTTACGATAATAATCGTAGCACCGGTTTTCTCGCGGTATTTGAAAACACCGTCAAGAATTACGTCCCTACCCTGTGGGTCAAGACCTGCCGCAGGCTCGTCGAGAACGAGCACCTCGGGACGCATAGCGATAACTCCGGCGATAGCTACTCTTCTCTTTTGACCACCGGAAAGGTCAAAGGGATTTTTTTGAAGAACGTCGGGAGAAAGTCCAACGAAATCAATCGCCTCTCTTATTCTCTCCGAAATTTCCTCATTAGAAAGTCCCATATTTTTAGGGCCAAAGGCAATATCCTTTTCAACTGTTTCTTCAAAGAGCTGATATTCGGGATACTGCATTACAAGTCCCACGCGGTAGCGCACCTTGCCGATTTCCTTTGGCTTTTCCCAAATATCAACACCGTCAAGATATACCTTTCCCTCGCCCGGAGTGGAAAGTCCGTTGAGGAGCTGGAGCATCGTACTCTTTCCGCTTCCCGTATGACCGATAAGTCCCGTTATCGATCCCTCTTTTATCTCTATATTTACGTTTTTTAACGCTTCCTTACAGTAGGCAGTGCCCTTTCCGTAGAAGAAGGAAACGTTTTCAAGCTTAATTTTTGCCATCTCTCTTATTAAGTGCCGCAATTATTGCCTCGGCGCAAGCCGCGGGGGTATGGCACTCTCCTTCGATATTAATTCCTCTTGCCTTGAGTGAGTGAACAAGTCCTACGCATTGGGGTACGTCAAGTCCGCACTCGCGGAGCTTGTCCTGCTTTTCAAAAATTTCAGCAGGCGTACCGTCCATAAGAATCTCACCGTCGTCAAGAACTACTATTCTATTTGCTCTTGCCGCCTCGTCCATATAATGAGTTATCATAATTATGGTGATACCGTGCTCGCGATTGAGCTTTTCAATGGTATTCATAATATCACGTCTGCCGAGGGGGTCAAGCATAGCGGTGGACTCGTCAAAAATCATACAGTCGGGCTTCATTGCAAGAATGCCCGCAATAGCGATCCTTTGCTTTTGTCCGCCGGAAAGACGCGCGGGCTCGCCCTTGGCGTGCTCGCTCATACCAACAACGCGGAGCGCCTCGTCAACTCTTTCTCTGATTTCCGCTGACGGAATACCAAGATTTTCGGGGCCAAACGCAACGTCGTCCTCAACGATTGTCGCAACGAGCTGGTTGTCGGGGTTTTGGAAAACCATTCCCACCTTTTTTCGAAGCTCAAATACGTCGTCCTCGGTCATATTGGGATCGGTAATTTCCTTGCCGTCAATATATATTTTTCCCTCGTCGGGCTCAAGTATCATATTAAGAAGCTTTGCGAGGGTGGATTTTCCCGAACCGTTGTGGCCGAGCACGGCAAGATATTCTCCCTTTTTGATATCGAGGGAAATATTCTTGAGCACGGAAGTTCTTCCGCCATCGTCTTCCTCGTAGCTAATTGATAAATTTTCTATTTTGATATAAGAATCAGAATTCACCATCGTGACTTTCCTTTCTTTTGTTCATTTTGTTTATTTGCTCTCCTGCCATCTCGCACTTGCACCGCAGGGCATAAATCCGCCCGTGTGCTTAACGGGGAGCGCGATTTCACTCGCCTCACACTTACCGCCGTGTACCTTGGAAATTCTAAGGTCAACGATGTAGCTCATGGTGAGGGGAGAAAGTCCCGTTGTATAGGAGTTGATAAGGAAAAATAGGGGCTTGTCCGAGAGCACCTGTGCGGTGAGCTTAACAAGATCGTCAATGCTGTCCTCAATTTTCCAAATTTCACCCGAGGGGCCTCTTCCGTAAGAGGGCGGGTCCATAATTACCGCGTCATACTTGTTTCCGCGGCGGATTTCTCTTTCAACAAACTTTTTGCAGTCGTCAACAATATAGCGGATGGGCGCGTTTTCAAGACCTGAGAGCTTTGCATTCTCCTTTGCCTGCGCCACCATTCCCTTTGCCGCGTCAACGTGGCAAACGGATGCGCCAGCCTTTGCAGCAGCCACGGTAGCACCACCGGTATATGCAAAGAGGTTGAGAACCTTGACGGGTCTGCCCGCATTCTTTATAAGATCGGAGAACCAATCCCAGTTAGCTGCCTGCTCGGGGAAAAGTCCCGTGTGCTTAAATCCCATGGGGCGAAGCACAAATCCGAGCTCACCGTAATTTATATTCCACTCTTCGGGGAGATTTTTCTTTACCCATTTGCCGCCGCCAGTATTTGCTCTGCGGTAAATTCCGTCCGCGCGCTTCCACTCGGGCGCGTTTCTCTCACCGTGCCAAATAATTTGTGGGTCGGGACGAATGAGTATGTATTTTCCCCATCTTTCAAGACGCTCTCCGTCGGACGCGTCAAGAAGCTGATAATCCTTCCAATTGCTTGCACTCCACATATATCAATATACCTTTCCGTAAGTTTGTTTTTTGTTGTAATATTTAGAAATTTTCGAACTGCCCGCGTGAGCGTGACAAATGGCTATTGCCAAAGCGTCTGCCGCGTCGTCGGGACGAATTTTTTCCTTGATGTTTAGGAACATTTGAACCATGGTTATTACCTGATTCTTCTCCGCTCTTCCGTAGCCGACAATACTTTGCTTAACCTGAAGCGGAGTATACTCAAATATCTCCACTCCGAGGAGCTCCGCGCAAAGAAGAATAACTCCTCTTGCCTCGGCAACTGCGATACCCGTCTTTTGGTTGGTGTTCCAGAAAAGCTCCTCGACCGCCATCGCTTCGGGCTTGTACTTTTCGATTATATCCTTCAGCTCGCGGTAAATAGTAGCAAGGCGCTTTTCCGTATCCGTATGCGCAGGTGTTGTGATAACACCGTAATCTAAAGTGCGAAATTTTGAACCGCTGTATTCAATTACACCAAAGCCCACGATGGCAACACCGGGGTCAATTCCGAGAATTATCATACACTCCTCCAAGAATACATATTTTATCAATTTATCATTATACCATAAAAATCCTGTAAAGTCAAATGTTTTTAGGTATATTATATAATAATATTAATTGAAAAATATGCGAAAATACCATTTACTTGAAGAAAAATTTGTGCTATAATAATTGTGTATATAGTTTTTTGGAGGTGGACGAATGAAAATCATAAAGCTCTTTGTCGGTGACGTGGTTGAAATGAAGAAAAATCACCCTTGCGGCGGTGCTAAGTTCAAGATTTTGCGCGTTGGAAGTGACGTGCGCGTAGTTTGCCTCACCTGCTCCCACGATATGACGCTTGATAGAATTAAATTCGAAAAATCCATAAAGAAGTTTATCGTGTCGCACAATCCCGAAAATCCTTGATTTTGCGTATAGATTGGAGATAATATGAAGTTTAAAAATCCTTTTACCAAAATAAAAAATAACGAAAAACTCATAAGCATAAAAAAGGAGTACGGTCATCTCGGTTGGTGCTTTTTGTTGCCTGCGCTTTTGATGCTCGCCATCTATTTTGCACTCGGGCATAAGCCGTTTGGAGACCTCTCGGTGCTCGTCCTTGACCTCAATGCGCAATACGTGTATTTCTATGAGGCTCTCCGCGACTTCGTGTGGGGCGACGGCTCGCTTCTTTACTCCTTCGAGCGCTCCCTTGGCGGTGAGTTTATGGGAATTTATGCATACTATATCGCAAGTCCCCTCTCCTATATCGTTTGCCTCTTCCCAAAGAAAATGATGCTCGAGGCGCTTCTTACTATAATTTGCATCAAATTGGGAATTTGCGGTCTTACCTTTGGTTTTTATCTCCATAAAATTTCCAAAGAAATAAAGCCCTATAACATCGTCATTTTCTCAACGTTGTACGCACTTAGCGCGTATGCGATTGTTTACCAAAACAATATAATGTGGCTTGACGCGCTTTTCCTTCTTCCCATTTTGGCATATTCCATTGAACGACTTATCAAAAAAGGAAGATATAAGCTCTACGTGGCTACACTTGCTATCATGATGATGAGCCACTACTATATCGGCTATATGCTCTGCTGGTTTACAGCGTTCTACTTCTTCTTCGCATATTTCAAGGACGAAAATCGTGAACTTGTTAACCCAACTCACAGCAAAACTCATTTTGTAAAATCAATTGCCAAAATTGGCGGATCGACCGTTCTCGGTGTAGGAATTGCCGCGTTCGTTATCGCGGCTGCGGCATATTCACTTCAGTTTGGAAAGAGCGATTTCACCGATCCCTCGTGGGATATAGTTCCAAGATTTGATCTCTTTGATCTCTTCCCAAAACTCCTACCCGGCTCTTACGATACCGTTATGCACGAGGGACTTCCCCTTCTTTACAGCGGTGTTCTCACCCTCTTTGCCGTTCCCCTATTCTTTATGGCTAAAAAGATAAGCTTTAGAGAAAAGGTGTTCTACGGTGCGCTCGCGCTCCTCTACGTTCTCATAATGGTCATCAATCCCACCGACCTCATTATGCACGGATTCCAGGAGCCCAACTGCCTCAACTACAGATACAGCTTCATCCTCATCTTCCTCATGCTCATTATGGGCTACAAGGGATTTTGCGAGATTGAGGAATTTTCCGCAAAGCATATCGTTGGCATTGGCGGCATCCTTATGGCGCTTGTGCTTATAGCACAAAAATTTGAGTATCCCAACTTCACGCTTGAGGATAATGAATACTTTAAGTACGGATACGTTTTTAACGAGCTCCCCTTCTTCCAGGTGATAGTGTTCTCAATCGTAGCCATCTTCGTTATCGGAGCAGTGGTTTGCTATTTCATACGAAAGAACGGATCGCGTGCGGCAAGCTTTGTAATGCTCTTTGCCGTTTGCATTGAGCTCTTTATCAACGGCGCGGTGCTTATTTGCTCACTCGGTTGCGACGTCGGATACTCCACCTACTCATCTTACGTGGACTATTTTGCCGATCTTCGCCCCATAGTTGAGACCGTGCAAGATAAAGATAAGGGATTCTTCCGCTCGGAAAAGACCACTCACCGCTGCACCAACGACAATATGGCTCTTTCCTTAAAGGGTCTCTCAAACTCCACCTCAACTCTCAACGCAAGTGTGATATCGCTTCTTGATTATCTTGGCTTCTATGCCGACGCGCACTGGACTCAGTACCTCGGTTCGACCATGATTACCGATTCACTTTTCGGTATCAAATATATATATTCCAATAAAGAAAACGAATTCAACAAGGAATCGCTCACACAAAACGAGCTTATGGACAAGTATTTTGAGCTATACGCAGAGGATGAAAAGTACTACGCGTACAAAAACCCCTACGCGCTCTCAATTGCTTTCGGAGTGGATTCGTCAATAAAGGAGCTTGAGCTCCCCTTTGAGTACGATTATACAACCAAGGGAGAGGGCTACAAAAATCCATTTGAGGTTCAAAACCTCCTCCTTAACACCCTTCTCGGTAATGACGAGGAAAATGCGGTGGAATTTTTCTCACCCATAACTCTTACAAAGAACAATATCGTTGGCGCTAACGGAACGGTTGGTGGAAATATGGAATATTCCTCCAGTGCCTACGACGAGGAGAGCTTCGTCGACTTCATATTTACGGTCGAGGAGAATGGCCCCCTCTATCTCTTCATCCCTTCAAATTGGGAGAGAAGCTTTACTCTCTTTGTAAACGACGAGCAGTACGTTAGCAACAGCATTTACTCAAGAATTATAACTCTTGGTGAGCGCAAGGCGGGCGAGGAGATGACTCTCTCCTTCAGAATTGACGAGGAGAAGCTCTACATCTACAAGCACACCGACTACCTCTACACACTTAATATGGATGCCTTTGAGGAGGCTTACAAAAAGCTTGCCGAGGGCAATATGCAAATTGACGAGGACTCCACCGACCATCACATTTTCGGCACAATCAAGACGGACGTTGACAACAAGACCGTTATGACCACCATTCCCTATGACGAGGGGTGGAAGGTGTACGTTGACGGTGAGAGAGTTGAGACATACTCCATCCTCGGTACGTCCCTTATGGCATATGACATAGCCGATGCGGGCGAGCACACCGTGGTATTCCTCTACGAGCCCGATATCTATGTGGTTTCCATTATCGTTTCAATGATCTCAACTGCAATTTTCGTAGCACTTATAATCGTTGACGTGAGAAAAAAGAAAAAAGCCGCCGCTACCGCAGTAGCCGAGGCGACTGAAACAGAAGAAAAAACAGAAGGAGAAAACTGATGTTTTACTATATTGAGGGCAAGCTTGCCCACCTTGACTATACCTTCGCGGTGCTTGACGCACAGGGCGTTGGATATAAAATGACTATCACACAGACAACATACGAGTCAATGCCCCCCCACCTCTCCGTGAGTGAAGCTCCCACGGTACGCCTTTACACATATATGGCGGTTCGCGAGGACGGCATTGAGCTCTTCGGCTTTGCAAGTGAGGCGGAGCTTGAGGCATTCAAGCTTCTTATAACAGTTTCGGGAGTTGGACCAAAGGCTGCTATCGCCATTTTGTCCGTATTCTCCCCCGAGAAGCTTGCAATTACAATTATGAACGAGGACACAAAGGCAATTGCCAAGGCAAACGGAATTGGCGCAAAAACCGCCGCAAGAATTATTCTCGAGCTTAAAGACAAGGTATCCAAGTCCTTTAGTGAGTCCGCTTCCGTTCCCCCCTCAACAGGAACAGTTGCACATGCTATGCGGAGTGGCAGCTCCAATCTCTCCGACGCACAAAGTGCACTTCTCGTTCTCGGCTATACCAAGAGCGAGATCGTTGCGGCGCTTCGCGGAGTGGATATTTCCAATAAGCAAACGGACGATATCATCCGTCTTGCACTTAAAAATCTTAGTAGATAAGGAGGCACCAAAAAATGCGTTACGAAGAAGATTTTGATTTTGAAAACAGCTATGAGGAACGCACGGTTTCTCCCTCAATGACGGGCGACGACGCGCGTGAAAACGAGCTTCGTCCTCAAAGTCTCGAAGAATATATCGGTCAGGAAAAGGCAAAGGAAAATCTCAAGATTTACATTGAGGCGGCAAAGCTCCGCAGTGATGCGCTTGACCACGTTCTCCTCTACGGCCCTCCCGGACTTGGTAAAACAACTCTCTCCCACATTATCGCAAACGAGATGGGAGTAAATATCAAAATTACATCCGGCCCCGCAATTG
The DNA here is from genome assembly GCA_947367285.1 of uncultured Clostridia bacterium. Taxonomy (GTDB): domain Bacteria; phylum Bacillota; class Clostridia; order Oscillospirales; family CAG-272; genus RGIG4608. The sequence goes on from CANBDB010000005.1 coordinate 13,490, forward strand.
AAAAGCAGGGCGACCTTGTAGCAATTCTTACAGGACTTGAAAACGGCGACGTACTTTTCATTGACGAGATCCACCGTCTTTCTCGCTCCATCGAAGAGGTGCTTTATCCCGCTATGGAGGACTACTCCGTTGATATCATCATCGGTAAAGGCCCTGCGGCAAGAAGTATTCGAATTGACCTTCCCAAGTTCACACTTATTGGCGCAACAACTCGCGCAGGTCAGCTCACCACTCCCCTTCGCGACCGTTTTGGAGTACTCTTAAAGCTTGAACTTTACACTCCCGAGGAACTCGCAACCATCGTTAAGAGAAGTGCAAAAATTCTCGGCATCAATATCACCGAGGATGGCGCGCTCGAGCTTGCGAGCCGCTCACGCGGTACACCCCGTATTGCAAACCGCCTTCTCAAACGAGTACGCGACTTTGCGATGGTTATGGGCGACGGCATCATCAACTGCGAGATCGCAAGATATGCCCTCGACAAGCTTGAGATCGACGAGCTCGGACTTGACAGTCTTGATAGACGTATGCTTGAAACTATTATCCGATTCTATAACGGTGGCCCCGTTGGACTTGATACTATTGCCGCTACGATCGGTGAAGAAGCGATAACAATTGAGGACGTTTGTGAGCCCTATCTCCTGCAAATTGGATTCCTCTCCCGTACACCCAAGGGACGTTGCGTAACCGCCCTTGCATACGAGCATCTCGGCATCCCCTTCCGTGCAAATACAAAGGGAGATGCAAGTCAAACAACAATAATCTAATAATAAAAGCCGCTTGGAAAATATCCAAGCGGCTTTGTTTTTCAGTTCGCTGAAAACTTTTGTTTGAGCTGCTGTACTTTATCCTGTCCCGCCATCTCGGGAGCGTACCAGCCCTTTTCCTTCATCTTGGTATAAATTTGATTTTGCAACTGCAATGACTGATTAAGCGCGGATGAAAATGAATTAAAAACCTGCTCGTCGCTCGCCTCAATTGCGCCATGCATATAGAGGTCGCACGCGCTCTTTTCAAGAAGGAGAAGATTCTCCATCACGTTTCTATCGTTTGTCATTTCGTTCATTCTTCTTCCCCCTTAAAGTAACTGATAAAATCCGCTGAAAATATTGTTGTGTTGCTGTGTGAGGTTACTCACAAAATTCTTGAGCTCCCCGTCCGTGAGCTGTACGGAACACTCCTGACACTTTTCCTTAAAATACTTCTCATGTCCAAGCGCGTCCTCAATGTAAAGCAATTCCTTGTTTGTCATTTATCAAAACTCCTTTCAGTTTGGTAGTTTGATTATTGACGATATTTGAAACATTATTCACAAACAAAAAAATCGGCGGGAGAAAACTCCCGCCAAAATTTTTATTTCACATTTCTCACTCTTTTGAGCGCCTCAACAGCTCCGTCAAGGTAATTTACGTCCATTTTTTCAATCTCGCCCGCATCAACAAGAGTTGCGAGTGAGGGATCAATGGGCATTTGCGCAAGCAAGGGATATCCATGCTTTCTTGCAATATCCTCAATGTGGCTCTCACCAAAGATCTTTATCTTCTTGTCGCAATCGGGACACTTAACATAGCTCATATTCTCAACAAGTCCAACAACGTCAACCTGCATCATACGTGCCATATTAGCCGCCTTCTCAACTATCATCGAAACAAGCTCCTGAGGAGATGAAACGATAACTATTCCATCAAGCGGAATGCTTTGGAAAACGGTGAGCGGAACGTCACCCGTTCCGGGAGGACAGTCCACGAAAAGATAGTCAAGATCGCCCCAAACAGTGCCGCTCCAAAACTGTTTAACAGTTCCCGCAATTACGGGACCGCGCCACACAACGGGAGCTGTCGCGTCGGGCAAAAGGAGATTTACACTCATTATTTTAATTCCCGTGGAGCTCTCGGGCGGAATCATTCCGTCGTCGTCGCCCTCAACACCCGCGGCAATTCCGAATGCTTTAGGAATGGACGGGCCCGTGATGTCGGCATCCAAGATACCCACCTTGTATCCTGCTCTTTGCATAAGAGTTGCAAGAGTAGAGGTAACCATGGACTTACCAACGCCACCCTTTCCGCTGACGATACCAATAACGTGTTTTATATTAGATTTTGCATTAAGCGGCTCAAGAAAATCCTGCTTCGACTTGGTCGAGCAATTCGCCTTGCAGCTGCTGCAATTATGAGTACATTCTGACATTTATATAACACTTCCTTTCAATTCTAAGAACTTAAACATTATACAACCAATATCCTATTTTGTCAATATTAGGTGTTTTTATTCGTCATTTTTCACAAAATTCAACATATTTCTTCATTTTTTATGATTATTATTGACAAGTTTTCGCATATATATTATAATGAAATTATCATAAATATCCTTTATGACATCTAAACATGAAAGGGGCGACATTCAATGAAATTGAACGCAAAGAAATTACTCGTTATTTCCCTTATCCTCTGTCTGATAAGCTCTGTTGGTGCTATGATTTTCCAAACGGACTTCGGTCAGGTAGAATACCACGATATGACCTTTGTTACCGCAAGCGGTCATGAGCTTGACGCACTCTTGCTTGTGCCCAAAACCGCAACTGTGGACAACAAAGCTCCCGCAATCGTTGTCAGCCACGGCTGGTACAACAACCGTGAGATGCAGGACCTCAACTACGTTGAATACGCCCGCCGCGGATACGTTGTACTCGCAATCAGCATGTACGGCCACGGTGACTCCGAGGTTATTGAATCAAACACCTGGTGGAATGACGAAAACAACGCAAACGGTCTTTATGACGGTGTAAAATACCTCGCAACGCTTCCCTACGTTGACAAGACAAGAATCGGCGTAACAGGTCACTCCAATGGCGCCCTTGCTTGCCGCGAGGCAGTTCTTCAGGATGATGAGGGACTTATCGCTGCTGCGCTCCTCGTTTCTAATGATGCAGTTTATTATGATGAGAACGGCAATTTCTATAACCAGTTCGGCTCACGTGACGCGGCTATCGTAGCTTGTCAGTATGATGAGTTCTTCCACCGTGTTGACGGAAAAGCGCCGAGAGAATACATAAATCAGGCAACAGCTCAGTCCTTCCTTCACTTCGGTAAGGATCCCGCAGGGCTTGAAAAGCGCACCGCCGACACCTTCTATACCGAAACAATTGACGGCAAGGAAGCTATCCGTGCTATTTTCAATCCCGCAATCACTCACCCTTGGGCGCATTTTTCAACTATAACAGTTAACTTCAGCGTTGATTTCTTCAATCGCGCTCTCGGTGCACCCAATAATATCGCAAATACAAATCAGATATGGCAGTTCAAGGCGGCTTTCAACGCGCTTGGAATCGTTGGATTCTTTATGTTCGTTGCTTGCTTTGCAATAGTTCTCCTCGAGCTTCCCTACTTCTCAATTCTTAAATCCGAAGATCCCGTAGAGGCTTGGCCCGCTCTTGAAGGCAAGGCAGCTAAGCGCTATTGGAAGAAGGGCATTTGGGGTGCAGTTCTCAGCATTCCATTCTACTTTATCGGCTTTATTATCGGCTACGTTCTCTCAATGTTCATTCCCATTTGGAATCAGGGCGCGTCCTTTGCAATTGGCGCGTGGAGTGCTCTTTGCGGACTCTTTACCTACATCACCATTCGTGGAAACAACAAGAAATTCCCCGTTGACAAGGAAGAACGCGGCATTAAGCTCGGCAAGGAAAAGCTGTGGCGCTCGATAGTTCTTTCACTCACCGTAGTGATTGGCGCATTTGCCATCGTATTCCTCTCCGACTATCTCTTCCTCACCGACTACCGTCTCTGGTGCTTCGCAACAATCAGAGCATTTGACGCAAAGCACATTTGGAAGATACTCGCATTCGTACCCTTCTGGCTCTTCTACTATATTGCTACAAGTGTTGCAAACAACTGCTACAACTACACAAAAATGGGCAAGAAGCCCTGGTCGAGCGTTGCATGGAATATGTTCTTTGCCGCAATAGGCCCCGTATTTATGATAGTTGTTCAGTATACAACATTCTTTATCAGCGGTAAGATGGTACTTGACCCGCTCACAGGAATTATGGGCATTTGGCTCTTCCCGATAGCTATAATCCTTCCTCTTGCGGTTCTCATCTCCCACCTCATTTACAAGAAGACAAAAAACCCCTATATCGGCAGTATCATAATGGGTATAATTGCTTGTATTCTTACAGTAACAAATACACTTACCGGCTAAAATATTAAATTTTTAAGGCAGGAGAATTTTTCTCCTGCCTTCAGCTTTCGAAAAAGCTGCTCTACCGCAAGTTGAGAGAAATAAAAGAGAAAAATGTATTAATGTGAGTAGCTTAGATAAAAAAGCACAAGGCAATCATCGAGAATGCCTTGTGCTTACTTGCTTTTTCCGTTCTTGCACCCTGGCGTACTTTTGTACGCCGACGATTGCAAGAGCGAAAAATATAGCTACCTTTTTCGAAATCTGCACATAATTTTTCTAAAAGGTATTGAAATTTTATCGAAAAAAAGTTATACTATAAGGTAGTGTAAATTATTAATTTTATATACGGAGGTTCTATAATGAACAAATCTCTTAACAAATTGAATGGCTTCGACGGAGTAAAGGGCCCCGTTCTCACAGTCGTAATGGACGGTGTTGGTCTTGCTCCCGATACAATTTCAAATGCAGTTGCAGGTGCTTACACACCCACACTCGATATGCTCATGGCAAAGTATCCCATGGTAACACTTAAGGCACACGGAACAGCAGTTGGTCTTCCTTCCGACGACGATATGGGTAACTCCGAGGTTGGACACAACGCGCTTGGCTCAGGCCAGGTATTCGCGCAGGGCGCAAAGCTCGTTTCAAACTCCATTGAAAGCAAAAAGATGTTTGCTTCTTCCACTTGGCAGGAGCTTATTTCCAATGTAAAGAACAACGGCTCAACTCTTCACTTTATAGGTCTTTTCTCCGACGGTAACGTTCACTCCCACATTGATCACCTCAAGGCAATGCTTGTTGAGGCTAAGGCACAGGGCGTTAACAACGTGAGAATTCACATTCTTATCGACGGACGTGACGTAGGTGAAACAAGTGCTCTTGAATACATTCTTCCCTTTGAGGATTTCCTTGCTTCCCTTAACGGTGACGGCTTTGATGCTCGTATCGCAAGCGGTGGCGGTAGAATGAAGATCACAATGGATAGATACGAGGCAAACTGGGCAATGGTTGACCTCGGTTGGAAAACTCACGTTCTCGGTGAGGGACGTCAGTTCGCTTGCGCTGCTGATGCAGTAAATGCTTACCGTGCTGAATACAAGGTTATCGACCAGGATCTTCCCCCCTTCGTTATTGCTGAAAACGGCACACCCGTTGGCACAATCAATGATGGCGACAGCGTAATCTTCTACAATTTCCGCGGCGACCGTTCCATCGAAATCTCCAAGGCATTTGAGGGTGGCGCGGACTTTGACAAGTTTGATCGCGTAAGAGTTCCCAACGTGGTATATGCAGGTATGCTCGAGTACGACGGCGACCTTCATATCCCCTCAAAATATCTTGTAAATCCCCCTGAAATTACAAATACTCTCGGTGAATACCTTACAAATACAGGTGTTAGCCAGCTCGCTATCTCCGAAACACAGAAATACGGTCACGTAACTTATTTCTGGAACGGAAATAAGTCCGGCAAATTCTCCGAGGAGCTTGAAACATATATCGAAATTCCTTCCGACGTTGTTCCCTTTGAGCAAAGACCTTGGATGAAGTGTGCTGAAATCACCGATAAGCTCATCGAGTGCCTTGAAAGCGGAAAATACGCGTACCTTCGTGTAAACTTCCCCAACGGCGATATGGTTGGTCACACAGGTAATCTCGCGGCTACAAGATGCTCCATGGAAGCTCTTGACCTTCAGCTTAAGAGAATTATCGACGTTGTTGACAAGCTTCACGGTGTTGCACTCATCACTGCGGACCACGGAAATGCGGACGAAATGTACGAAATGGACAAGAAAACAAAGCAGCCCAAGCCCAACAAGGACGGCACATTTAAGTCCAAAACAAGCCACACTCTCAACCCCGTTCCCTGCATCATCTACGATAATTTCTACTCCGAAAATTATAGCGTAAAGGCGGACAACGGTCAGTTCGGCCTTGCAAACGTAGCGGCTACAATGGTAAATCTCCTCGGCTACGAAGCACCTGAGGTTTGGAACGAATCCATTATCGAAGTAAAGTAAAAAATAAAGATAAGCCCAACGGAAATTCCGTTGGGCTTTTTTTATGTGCAAGTTTTTTCAAGTAAATCAAGAACCTTTTTGAAGTCGTCGGGCAACTCCGACGTAAAGGTGCAAAGCATATCACTCTTTGGATGAGTTAGATGCAATTCCTTTGCGTGCAGGCATTGACCGTGGATACAGTCCTTGTGGAGCGCTTGAAATCTCGTTTTAGCTCCGCCGTAAACCTCGTCGCCGAGAAGCGGATGACCGAGATACGCCATATGAACTCTAATTTGATGAGTTCTTCCCGTTTCAAGCACGCATTGAATGTAGTCAAATCCGTGAAATCTCTTGATAACTCTATAATGAGTTATTGCCTCGCGTGCGGTATATGCCTCGTTTTTGATAACCGCCATCTTTTTTCTATCAACGGGATGACGTCCAATCGGCTCATTCACCGTTCCGTGAAGCTCCTTGAGATTGCCAACAACTATCGCGTGATATATGCGACTGACGGAGTGAGTTTTGAGCTGCTCCGAGAGTGAAAGATGTGCCGCATCATTTTTTGCAACGACCAAAAGACCGCTTGTATCCTTGTCAATTCTGTGAACGATACCGGGGCGCGCAATTCCGCCGATCCCCGAAAGTGAATCTCCACAGTGATATAAAAGCGCGTTGACGAGAGTTCCGTCGGGGTTTCCCGCCGCGGGGTGAACCACCATACCCGTGGGCTTGTTGATCACAATGATATCATCATCCTCGTGAACAATGTCAAGCGGAATATCTTGCGGCTCTACCTCGCAGGGCTCGAGTTCGGGATAAAAAATCTCGATAACGTCGCCCTCGCGTATTTTATAATTTTTAGCTACAGTCTTAGAATTAACAAGCACCATCCCGCCTTCAACGAGCTTTGCTCCCGCGGAGCGGGAGATTTTTTCTCTCTCCGCTACCACGGTGTCAATTCTTTGTCCTATATCGTCTTCAATCAACTTCAGTATTCGTACATTCATCTTCAACAATTTCAGCCGCCGCAGCAAGCTTTTGTGCCTTTAATTTCTTAATTTCCCTAATTTCTTCAAGTATTACGGCAAGTGCCATAAGACCAACACCCACGCAAACAAAGCTATCCGCTATGTTGAAGGTGGCAAAGTGAATTTCCCTACCCTCGGGGGTGCGCCAAATGATAAAATCAAGAAAGTCTATTACGTAACCTAGGAGTGTGCGGTCGACCATATTTCCGATACCGCCGCCCAGCACGAAGGAAAGAGAGAGGCAAAGGAGCTTGTCTCCCTTGCGGTTGTACCACAAATACACCGCCATAACAATGATGGCTACGGTGCTTATGCTCATAAAGATCCAGCGCTCGTCGGGATCATCAAACATACTAAATGCAGCACCCGTATTTCTCTTATAAGTGAAGTTAAAGAAGCCCTCAATTACGGTAAATGTTTCATGAAGATCGAGATTTATTACTGTAAGCCATTTTGTAAGCTGGTCAAAAAAGACCACGCCCACTATTATCATAAGCCATACGAGCATTTCGTATCTCCTTATTCTTCAATAATTTTTCTACAACGCTCACAGATGAAGCCGTCCTCACTGAGAACACCCTCAGTTGAGTAAGACCAGCAGCGGTCACACTTGTGGCCGTCAGCCTTTTCAACGAGAACTGCGATTCCACTTTCAGTTTCGGTGAATGCACCCTCGGGAGCATTTCCTGCCTCAACGGAGGCACCGGATACGATGAATACAGTTGCAAGATCATCCTTAAAGCTATCGAGAAGAGCCTTGTGCTCGTCGTTATTAGCATAAATTGTAACCTTTGCATCAAGGGATTTACCGATAAGCTTGGATGTACGAGCAAGCTCGAGTGCCTTCATAACGTCATCACGGAGTGTGAAGAGCTTGTTCCATCTTTCGCTCATACCGCCAAATGTAAGCTCCTCGGAGTACTCGGGCATATCGTTAAGGAATACGCTCTCACATCTCTCACTTGAGCTGTGAGGCATTGCCTGCCAAATCTCCTCTGCTGTGAAAGAAAGCATGGGAGCGATAAGACGTGTCATACCGGAGATGATGAGGTACATAGCGGTTTGTGCGCTTCTTCTTGCCTTGCTATCCTTCTTTTCAACGTAAACTCTATCCTTTGTAATATCGATAAAGAGCTTGGAAAGATCATTTGTGCAGAAGTTGTTTACACTGTGGTAAACAGTGTGGAATTCATAGGTGTCATAGCCCTCGCGGATAACCTTAGCAAGATCGTTAAGACGGCTGAGCGCCCATTTGTCAATCTCGTAAAGCTCGTCGAGAGCAACCATATCAGTATCGGGATTGAAATCATTAAGATTTGCAAGGATGATACGGCTTGTATTTCTAATCTTTCTGTAAGTTTCGGAAAGCTGCTTGAAAATATTGTCGGAAACACGAACGTCAACACGGTAGTCGCTGGATGCAACCCAAAGACGAACAAGGTCCGCACCGTACTTCTTAATCATTTCCTCGGGAGCGATGGAGTTACCGAGGGACTTGTGCATTGCCTTGCCCTCTCCGTCAACTACCCAGCCGTGAGTAAGAACTGTCTTGAAGGGTGCACCGCTGCCCACTGCACCAACTGCAGTAAGGAGGGATGACTGGAACCAACCTCTGTACTGGTCAGCGCCCTCAAGGTAAACGTCAGCCGCCTCACCGATCTCGCGATAGAGGTCGGGTGCGCAGAAGTGGGATGAACCGGAGTCGAACCAACCGTCAAGTGTGTTGTGCTCCTTAGTAAAGTGAACGCCACCGCAGTGAGGGCAAACGAAGCCCTCGGGGAGAAGCTCACTAGCTTCCTTATCAAACCAAGCATTAGAGCCCTCAGCTCCAAAGATCTCGGATACTCTCTTAATAGTTTCGTCGTTACAAATGGGCTTGCCGCAATCCTCACAGTAGAATACGGGAATGGGAAGTCCCCAATGACGCTGACGGGAGATACACCAGTCAGCTCTCTCGCGGATCATTTGCTCCATTCTATCGCCGCCCCACTCGGGAAGCCACTGAACGCCCTGACAAGCAGCAACTGCATCGTCCTTGAATGCGTCAACGGAGCAGAACCACTGAGGTGTAGCACGGAAGATGATGGGATTCTTACATCTCCAGCAGTGAGGATATTCGTGCTCGAATTCCTTGGATGCAAAGAGTGCACCGCTCTCTACCATATCAGCGAGGATTGCCTTGTTGGATTCCTCATAGTAAAGACCTGCAAACTTGCCCGCATCCTTTGTCTGATAACCTCTGTCATCAACGGGAACGATGATCTCGATTCCATATCTCTGGCAGGTATTATAGTCGTCCGCACCAAAGCCGGGTGCTGTATGAACGCAACCTGTACCGCTATCCATAGTAACGTAATCAGCATTGCAAATCAAGCTCTCACGTTCAAGGAAGGGATGCTGTGCCTTCATATATTCAAATTCTCTACCGGGCATCTTTACGAGAACCTCATAGTTCTCAATGCCACCCTCTTCCATTGTCTTGGGAAGAAGCGCTTCAGCAACGATATAGCACTCACCGTTCTCTGCTCTTGCTACAACGTAATCCTCATCGGGATTGAGCGCGATTGCAAGGTTGCCGGGAAGAGTCCATGTTGTTGTTGTCCAAATGATAAAGTAAGTGTTGCTCTTGTCGCAAATACCGTCAAGCTTGCCCTTGTCGTCATTTACGCGGAACTTAACGTAGATGGAAGTACATGTATCAGTCTTGTACTCGATCTCCGCCTCAGCAAGAGCAGTTTCGTCCTTGGGGCACCAGTAAACGGGCTTGAGACCCTTGTAGATATAGCCCTTCTTGAACATTTCACCGAATACGAGAACCTCTCTCGCCTCGAACTCGGGGCTCATTGTGAGATAGGGGTGCTCCCAGTCAGCAACAACGCCAAGGCGCTTGAACTGACCCATCTGAATATCAACGTAGTCCTGCGCGAATGCGTGGCACTGACGGCGGAAGTCGGAAATGCTCATTTTCTTTCTATCGAGCTTGTTCTTTTTAATGATAGCGGACTCAATGGGCATACCGTGGTTGTCCCAACCGGGTGTAAAGGGTACGAGATACCCTTCCATAACCTTGGATTTGTTAATAAAGTCCTTAAGAATTTTGTTCAGCGAAGTACCCATGTGGATATTTCCGTTTGAGAATGGGGGGCCGTCGTGAATAACGAACGT